>CAMFKD010000030.1 GCA_945957095.1 uncultured Chlamydiae bacterium | reverse complement strand
GGGCAAGCGGGGTGGTGGAAAAATCAGTATGCCAAAGTTACTAATGCTCTAAAAAACATGGCTGCTGGTATTGTGAGTATCAAGGATGTTGCTCCCGCGATGCCGATAGGCCAGGTGCGGGTGATGAGGCGATATGGCGACAGCCTAAGCGGACTTATCAGCTCTAGCAAGCTCTTTAAGCAGCCTCTCACAACAGGCGAAATCGCGAAAGAGATCTCTTGGCCGCACATGTTCCATACTGTCAAGATCCAACCAAATAAGATTCTAGTCGCGCGTCTTAACAGCCACGTCATCGATGTTTGGGATGGGAATAACATAAGTCAGCTTTTGAGGGATGGCGAAGTGCCTAGTGAAACCCCATCGGAAACCATTCAGCCGGAAAACACAACGATTCGCTTTAAAGTGAAAGGAAAGTATGCCATCAGAGCACAATCTAATGGCGAATTAGACATTTGGGATCACTCGACTCGAACCCACCTAAAAACACTGCATCACCCCTATCCGGGCATTGCCTCTGTCCAAATAGCCCATCAAAAGCTATATGTAGGGTCCACTTGTGGGCGTCTTACGATCTGGGATATGGCGACAGGCGAACAGCTTCACACTAGCAAGCCATGCCACAGCTCAATCGAATCAATTAAAGCAACAGACAAGCATGTGGCATTGTTGTCTAATAACGGCACCTTGCTCATCTATGATAAAGATCACATCATCAAACAGACAAGTCCTCCTTTTCGCTACCGTAAAATTGCACAGTTTAAATTGACAGATAACACCGTTACTTTTGCACGGAAAGATTATCAAAAGAAAATTTTTATAGATCAGTTAGCAAACCTGAGAAATAAGATGGCCAGGACGAGATTGGACGCATGTCTACCGAATGGGACCTGCAGCGAAATCGAAAAATTAAAGGTTACCGAAAAACTCGTGATAGCTGGAAATGCAACGGGTTCTGTTTTCTGCTGGGATGCTAAATCGGGTAAACGGCTATTTCTAGATTCAAGGTCTACAGGTTATGTCGCTGATCTGCAGTTCAACGAAGGAGCACTAATCGTAGACCGAAAACAATCTCCAGTGACTCTTTATGATTTCAACACGCCGACATCTATACCGGAGTCAGGATCATCATCATCGGGATCATCAAGTAGCCAACATACATAACGTAAATTATCAGACGTTACATTTGTAATGGACGTAGTGGACCTAGTAGACGTCTCCTATGTCCATTGAGTCAATTAGGTCCATTGACGTCCATCGTCCATTCTACTCGAAAGAGACTTCGACAGTCACGGAGGCTTGGATTTCCTGTTCTTGTGGGAGCAGCTGTGTTGCCTTTGGTGCAGCCTCGATGCTAGTTGAGCGATAAGCATAAGAAAAGACAGGCATATTGCCACCGAGTTGGGACACGGTGACTTTAATGATTTGCCTTTCTTTGAGTTCGAGGGATTCGAGGACTGTCTTTGCCTGTGTTTTGGCATCGTTAACTGCAGCTCTGATAGCGGCTTGCTGTGCTTGGGACAAGGCTGCATCATCGGGACGTTGATTCAAGCTCTGCAACCGATTAGCCCCTGCTTTGATAGCACCATCGATAAGCTGGCCAGCCTGTTCTAGCGATGCTGAAAAACCAATCGTATTGAAGCCGGTGTAACCGACAACATAGGAAGGGGTATCGCGGCTGTATTGTGGCGAGATATTGATTGTACCTGTCTGGAGCCGATCAACCTTTTCTCTTTTAAGGAATTCGATGACCGGATCGATCTGTCGGGCTAGGGCTTGCTGTACTTCCTGAGCCGTCTTACCTTGCACCTCTAATCCGAGTTGCACATCGGCAGTCGCCGCCATTATTTTTGCTTTTCCTTGTCCTACGACGGTCAAAATGTTCCGTGTGTCGATGTCGTGTGCGAATGCAGATGTGGACATGACCAGAGTAAGGACTAATAACAGTTTTGCTAGCTTCATCACTCCCCTCCTTGTGATGCTTAACAGCATAGTGCAACTTCCAATTAAAACTGTAGTGATCTTCTCGCCTTCGGGTGAGATAATACCGTTCTTCCCTTTAAGCCCGAGACAGGAGGTAATTGAATGGGGGTCAAAGGAGTGCGCGAAATAGCCCCAACCTTTCCGAAGGGATCCGTCAGCACGTGTTCCGGTGTCGAAGGAGCAGCCATCGGAAGACGCATATTAAGCCCTCTCCCCTGCTCGACTAATGCCCCATTCAGCAGAGTGACGATGGTTTCCCATTTGGTTAAACTACTGGATGCTGTGCAACCATAAACGCTAAATTCAAGGGTCCATCCTTCCTTGATTTGCTCTCTTGCTCCTACAGCAAAAGCGCGAAACTTTCCCTCGCCTCCGTTCAAGGTCGCGATGTGCTGCGCTATCCTTCGTTCTAGATTCTTGGCCTGTCCGACATAGCGTATGGGATGGCTGTTACCGCATGAGATATCTTTAGGAGGAACGAGCTTAAATTCATAAATCGCATTGGTGAGTCCTTTAAACTCTTCAGGCATCTCTATTGAGAAGAGGCTTGTTCCTGGGTCGTAGCTTATAGGAACACTCTTAGAAGGCTGATGCTGTCGGATGTCCACAATGACAGGGTACTTCTCGTAAACACTTGGGGTTTTGTCTGAAGGAACGAAAGCCTTAGTGCCGTCTAACAGCGGACTGCCAAGTATTCCATTCGGAATCCCCTGCCCTCGATTACCGTTATGGCCTCCACCTAGCTTATGTGTCGTCTTCTTAGAACAGATCAACGTTGTTTCCGTTTGCTTAGCACTAGCTGCCGTCGCCCCAGAAGAGCAGACATATAAAGGAGCAGCAAAGATACGCTTACCCGCTTTCCAAGCGTCCGCCAATGTGTGTGCATGAAGAGGCTTTCCGCTACTGTTAAAGTAGCCGGGGTAATTGCTCCCGATGCGACTATCAAAGTTCTTAGTACAACCAATATAACGACGTCCATCTTCATCGACAAATTCATAGATGACATACTGCCCCTTCAGCTTGCGCCAGCTTTCAGGTAGCGTGATCTTCGCTCGCCCATCGGGAAGACGCTCGACTTCGATATAGCAGCTAGGTTGGTGTGTCCGAATGCCTTTGGCGTCAAAAATGCGTTGATGCTTTGGAGTAAAGGCAGAGCTGGGGGTTGCCACCAAAATTGTTTCACCTTTACCTACGGTCACAGGTCGGATATTGCGCTTTCGGATGGGGGTACTCCGCGGAGTACTACTAGAAGGTGACGGTGGTGTTAAATATATAGATGGTATCTTGGGTAGCAGCAGCCCTTTCTCTTCATCAAATTCGGGAAGGCTATTTGAGGCCTTCTGATAATCATGAAAATAATTTTCATTACCGATTACGGGTCTTGAAATATCGCTTAGCATAACAAAATTATGATTTTAATGGGTTATGTGTAAAATCATTCGTTTTCGCAAAAATGATACAGCATGACCTGAATAAAATCAATTAGCCTTCCCTTTTTCGACGTGTGCGGCGAGACTTTAGATTGTGCGAGCTTGCTCACGCTTTCAATTTTAAGGCGGCTCGAGGAGCGGGAGAGATGAACATGTGCTTTCGAGTAAAGCTGCCGACGTGATAAAAATGAGACCTGTCATGTCCAGAATTATTCTTCTTGAGAATTCGATGGTTTGGTCGCTAGTCACATTGTTCCTGCAACGAGCCAGAGTTCTGGGTCTCGCGATGCTCCTTGCCACGCCCGTTTTTTTGTGCGCAGATGTACCCTATCGGGTAGAATTTTCAGGTCATGTTGATGTAGAGACGATGGCGTTGTTGCGCAGCCATTCGCAGCTTTTATCGCTCTGCGAACGCTCCCCTGAAACGCTCACATCGCTCCAGCGAAGGGCAAGAGCTGACATTCCAAACCTGATACAAGCGTTACACAGCTTAGGCTTCTATAATGCCGATATAGAACTCAACGTCGATACTGCAACCACACCTGCTACTGTGCACATACATGTCGAAACGGGATGTCCCTTTCAGCTACATCGTTATCGCGTGTTATCAGCATCGACACTGATAACGGCTGCAGAAGCCATTCCGACGGAAAAAATCTTAGAATATGGACAGCTCTTCCTACGGCAAAACTTCTTGTCGAGTTACATCAAGATCTCTTGTCCTGCTGCTGAGGCGCTGGAAGAAGAGCGCGATAGCGAATACGAGGAAGGTGACTACTGTGCTTCCAACTATCTAAACCTTGCTGACGTGACCGAAGAGTTTCTTGGTTTACAAGTAGGGATGACGGCCTTACCCAGTGCCATTTTGAAAGCGGAAGAAACCTTGATGCAGTGGATCAACTGCCAAGGATATCCTCTTGCAGAAGTTGTGAAGAGGGAAGTCATCGCAGATCAAACCGAATGTACCGTTACCGTCAACCTCTATGTCAAAACAGGCCCTCTGGCCTACCTAGCAGAGCCTAACGTTAGCGGCAACCGCGACGTTTGCAACTGCTATATTGAGCGCAAGATTGGTTGGTGCGAGGGCGACCTCTATACTCCAGAGACGATCGCCTGCACTTTTGACAAGTTGGAGCGTACCGGTCTCTTTCGCTCGATCAACATTGAATTAGGTTCAGAACTTAATGAAGATGGACTACTCCCTGTCGACGTTCTATTATCAGAAGGGCGACATCGAACCATTGGCCTCGGTATTAGCTACTCAACAGAGTTTGGTGCCGGCTTCATTGGGGAATGGGAACACCGCAACATTCGCGGGATGGGCGAAACACTCTCTGCCCAGGCAGAAGTGCTACAACGCTTTCAATCTGGAGAGATCACCTACCGCAAGCCTGACTGCTTCTGGGAAGGAACAGATTGGCTTTTGGGTTTTGAAGGAGACCGAGAGATTACCGAAAGCTTTCACGAAAGGTCCTTGACAGCTACCAGTAGGTTATACCGTAGGCTTAGTTCCTGCCTACAAGGCTGGGCAGGTCTAGCTGTCATGTATACGCACTCTACCGATTCCGATAATGACAAGTACTTCCTGCTCGGAAAGATCCCCCTGCAGCTACGTTACAGTTCGGCCAATAACCTACTGGACCCTTGCTATGGGACGGCGATGAACCTCAAATTCACCCCCACTGCGCCTTTATGGTTTCCATCAGACTTCTACTATCCCATCCGCTATGACGGCGCCGTCTATGTTCCGGTGTGGTCAAGCTGTAGCTGGATTTTGGCGGGGAAGCTTAGCCTCGCTTCTATCATGGGTGCGTCCAGGCTGGATATCCCACCGCCCGAACGTCTCTATGCGGGCTCACCTAATACCTTAAGAGGCTATCCTTACCTATCTGTCAGCCCTATCAATGAGGAAACGGGAAAACCAGAAGGAGGACGTTCTCTGTTGGTAGTGTCGATGGAATCGCGCCACCGTATCACAGAGACATGGGGTTTTGTGAGCTTTTGGGAGATTGGTAATGTCTACCGCACATCGGTACCGAAGATTAAGGCTAAGCAGCTGCAATCGGCCGGCTTTGGTTTGCGCTACTATACACCGGTAGGCCCGCTGCGCCTTGACATCGCCTTCCCCTTGGACAGAAGAAAGGTGACGAAAAGAAAGTCAGATGGAAAAACCAAGACCAAAACCATCGATGGTCCTGTGCAGTTCTACTTTAGCATTGGACAAACGTACTAGAGGATCATGATGAGTCTTAAATGCCTTGCTAAATGGATAGGGTACTTCCTCTGCTTCCTCGCCCTCTTAATCGGTACAGGCGCTCTGCTGCTACGCCTCACCGTTGTAAACGATGCCATCCTAGCCTATGCCAAAAAAGAGTTCGAACGCAGCACAGGATGGCATCTTAATGCTAGGTCTATGGACCGCTTGTCACCCATCTCTTTGCGGCTAAAACAGGTGGAACTCACCTGTCCTGGCTCCACTATCATCACTGCGGACCGTATCTCCTTTACCTTTGCGCCCCACCAGCTGCTGCTTGGGCGTATCGTCTTTCCTTCCATCACGATGCATGATGTGGAGGTGCACCCCGCCCCTGAAACTACCCTAACTACTGACCAAGTCCCCAATACATCATCGTTTCCCATGCTATTGCCGTTTGGTGTCGAGGTGCGCAAGGTCAGAATCACCAACCTCACCATCCCTGAAGCATGGAAAGAGCTGCTACCACTGCCCGCCTCTCAGCTGCCTCGTGCTGTCAATGTCACAGGCAAATTGGAAGCCAGTACCCTCCGGCAAACAGGATCAATAGAACTTTCTGTTGAAGATGTCACCCACCTCGACAACGCAACAACAATCACAATGTCGGGATATCACGATAATGGCGATGTCTATCTCAACACGCGCATAGCCGAAGAGGGCGGCGGCATCGTCCAAGGTGTTCTCGCCCTACACACGCCCTGTTCCATGGAGTTCTTTGCCGATACTAAAACCTCTGTTGGCTCTCTGTGGCAACAGGTGGCGATCCCCCATCTCCTCGAACAGATAGCATCTGAAGGCCACGTCGTAGCTCAGTGTACAGAAGAAAACGAAGAAGAAGACGAAAATTTCATCCGCTTAGAAGGACGTTATCAATGGTCTCCACACGAATTTCTGACGATGAAACATGTCGCGATAGAGTGCCGCCGTGGTAACGCCGCCTTTTTGCTGACTGGGAATGCGAAAATGGATGCCGAGCTAGAGCTGCAGGAAGCTGACTTCGCGTTAGCCTTTCACGATATGGCGGACTTTAGTGATCTGAGCCCTGTGACAGTTGCCGGATCTCTTGCTGCACAAGGGCAGGTCGATGGTCCTTGGAGCCATCCAAAGATTGATCTAGAAGTTAAAAGCTTTGACCTCAGCGTCAACGATAAGAAGCTTGGAGATGCGCATTTGCAAGGCAAAGTGAACTGCTCTAGCGACTCTATCGTCGGTTCGTTGGCCCTCTGTTGCCAGGTAGGTTCCATTGCGACCAACTCCACTTTCGACGTCTACTGGGATTATGGTGATAAGATCTCATTGCATGACCTGCAATGGCAGTCGCCTACTGCATCTTTAAGGGGCAATGTGGACTTTTGGCTCCCCTCGCTGCTGACCTCTGGCCATCTAGAAGGAGAGACTGGCGACATCGCCTGGCTGATCGAACAGTACCCTTCGGAAATACATGGAACGGGAGTGCTGACAATCGATCTCATCCCGGAACACCAATTAGGACAGCAGTCTCTTCGCTTTGCTTTAGAGATGGAAGGGTTGTCGCTAGCCAATCTGTGGAGCGAGCGGATCAGCCTAACGGCACATCTAGACAACCTCTATTCAGCCCCCTATGGCAGCATCAAAGCAATGGCTAAAGAGATACGTTTTGGCACCACCAGACTAAAAGAGATGACAGGTGAAGCGATTCTGCCTAAGGACGGGGCTCCTTGGCGTTATTTCATCGAAGCAAATGGACGCTGGGAAAGCAAGCTTCGCATCAAGGCATCCGGCACTGCTGAGCCCTATGCCTCCACACCACACATGACAGTTGATACCCTGATCGGCAAGCTGCACAGCTATCCACTTCTGCTGATAGACCCCCTTAACATCGCGTGGGAGTCTGATCATACGACCATGTTGCCATTCACTCTACAGATCGGCAAGGGGCAACTCACAGCATCTGGCAGTTATGGCGCAGATGTAGACCTCTCTCTGCGACTTAAGCAGCTTCCTATCGACATCTTGAAAGAGCTAATCTCACAAGTTCCGGGACAAGGATACCTTTCGGGTGAGCTCCATGTGAAAGGAGCGCCGGACAGTCCCAGTGCTCAGTTTCGTGTCCATGCTGACGGCGTCGACGTTTCAAGTGATGGAATCTTCAACATCCCTCAGTTGCAAGCTAAAGCTGAAGGCTCGTTAATAGACAATCTGTTAACTGTCAAAGGAGATGTTGTCGGGATAGGTGAAAAGCCTGTGACTGTCGCCTTGCAACTACCTCTGCATCTATCGTTGACACCTTTCAGTGTCGACATCATCAAGGACAGCCCCTTGAAAGCCAAAGTGGATGCTGCTGGCGAAGTTTCGCCGCTTGTCCAGCTTCTGACTCCTTCAGTCACTGGGTTAACAGGCCAAGCGCGTATTGCTATCGACATCACAGGAACCTATCAAGCTCCCCTTGTTAATGGCTTCTTAGACCTCCGTAACTCCACCTATGAAGGCATGGAAAGCGGCAGTACTTTGCGCCATATCCAAGCGCAGTTTGAAGGGCGAGGAACAGAGATAGCCTTGACCAATCTGTCAGCTGAAGACCTTCAAGGCGGCTCTATTGCTGGGCGCGGTACCATACACTTGGACTTAGCTCATAAGTTCCCCTTTGACATTGCTGTGCAACTCAATAGGCTGCATATCTTATCGCGAGACTACCTACAAGCGAGCGCTTCAGGTCTGGTACACCTCACCGGCGACCTAGAAGATATCGAACTGAACGGCAACCTCACTGTAGATCACATGTTGGTCACCATCCCTAAGGAGATGCCCACAGCAGCGGCCTCTTTGGAGGTTACCTTTGTCAATGCACCTAAGGCCAAACAGCCATCAGCAACATTAGCAGAAGCAAAACCTGGACACCCCATCCACTTCAACATTAAAACCGATATTCCTGATACAGCCATCTTGCGCAGCGAAGAATTGCTCTCGGAGTGGAGAGGCAATGTCACCATCCACGGTACCTCCGCAGCACCTCTGTACTCTGGTGAACTACGTGTCGTCAAAGGCGACTATCGCCTTAATGGCAAAACCTTCACCCTCGATAAAGGCACGATCTCTTTCGCTGGTGACTTCGAAAAGAAGACAACGCTCTACATCGTTGCTGTACACCCTATCGATCGCTATACCATCCAAGCGGTGCTTAAAGGCCCCATCAAAACGCCGCAGCTAGCCTTGCGTTCCAACCCTCACCTATCGCAACGTGAGATCCTCTCTTGGATCATCTTCAACCGTGCATTGAACGACATCACCCCTCTGGAAAATGACCAAGCAGGGCAAGCGGTCGTGGACCTCTCCAATACCAACGCCAGCACTGCTCCAGATATCATGGGTAGGTTGCGTCGCCTGGGGATCGACCGCATCGAGTTCTCTTCTGATCCTGACGCGGATAGCCATGACCTCTCTGTCAACATCGGTAAATATCTCTTTAGGGATGTCTATATCTCCCTCAACAAAGGTCTGACAACTGATGCTAACAGTGTTAAAGTAGAGGCAAATGTCATCCGCAACGTGAAATTCCAAGCCGAAGTGGATGATGAAGCTGCCGGTGGTGTGAGCCTCATGTGGAAGCGCGATTACTAGCCCTTTTGTCATTGCTCTCGTTGTGAAACGGATCAGGTTAACGCAAAGACTGCAAAGACGCTAAGACGCAAAGAAGGGAAAAAATCCCCGTTAACCTGCCTGTACATGTTCACCTGCCTGCCCCATTAATATTATCTAAATAAACAATCTCAAAAGAAAAACCATGATTTAAATGATAGAATGATGGGGATGATAAAAAATATCATTCATATTGTTATATCATTCCCATCATTTTCTCAAGTCTCCTGCTGTGTGGGCGTTCTTGCATAATTGGCTTTAGGAGTGGCTGAAGGAAGATTATCTAGATGAAACTTACAAGGGAGTTAAGAGCAACCTAAGGCTTGGCTGGTTTAACTCACCCTCATCTCATCCCTTCTCATTGATCTCACTGGCGCTGTGGTGAATTATGCAACAAGACTTTCTTTGCGTCTTAGCGTCTTGCGCAGTCTTTGCGTTAACCTGATCCGTTTCACAACGAGACCAATGACAAAGGCACCCATCCTCACTGTCTTCACCATCTAGTCCGTTTCAGAACGAGACGGGTAGTAGGCATATCGTTATCGGAAGTTTAATTGAGGGAGAGGTCTTCTGGAATCAGAGACAGCGAAGCATATTTGCCTCCCATCTGCCTAAGAAGCCCTTGCCAGAGATGGGCGGGGTCTTTGGTAAAGATCGAATCTGCCGTGGGAGGCTGCAAGAGCCAGCTTCCTTCTAAGAATTCTTTCTCAAGCTGCCCCGCACCCCAACCTGCGTAGCCAAAGCATAGCAACACCTGAGGTCCTTCCGCATCTGTAATCACTTCTTGCAGAAACTGCAGATCGCCGCCGAGAAAGATACCATCGGAGAGTTCCAGCGTCTGCTGAGTCGAATCTTTACAATTGTGTAACAGCATCATCTGGTTAGTCTGGACAGGCCCGCCAGCCCTTAACCCCACACGGGGATTGGCAAGCTGGCTGACGTTGATGACATCTTCCGGTAACTCAACATCTAGAGGCTTATTGATGATCAACCCAAAGGTACCCCCAGCATTATGCTCACACACAATGACAACAGCCCTAAAGAAGATACCCGTATCGATATCGGGTGTGGCGATGAGCAGAGTGCCCTTTTCTATGCTGGAATAGGGAGGATTGGGCATTGTGATCTTTTACCTCTTTATTCAATACAGCAGGTCTTATTAACCACAGAGAGAACTGAGATCTGTGAGAAGGATTGAGATAGAGAGAAAATTAGAATATTGGATTCAAACCTTTGGTTTTTTCTCACTCATCTCATCCTTCCTCACTGGTCTCTGTGACTCAGTGGTGAACACGTACTACAACAGGGCAATGAACAAGCCCCATTTTCATGTATATCAATCAGTTGTTCATTGTACAACTTAATGTTATCTTCCAGCCCTTTGATGCGCAGTAGCAACTCAGCGAACACTTTGATAAAGTCGCGGTCACACATCAAGTCTTCTGGGCAATAACAGGTAATCGTTTGATCCATAACGCGATTGACACGACTTAAGGATGTCTTAATCTGATCTAGCTCATCGTCGAAGAAGTTACGAAACTCCTGCGGACAACGCAGCTTCAGCATCAGATTGGCGCGGCGCGCCCTCATGCGTTGCCAACCTGGGTCATTCTGATAGAGCAAGCCATAGTGGTTCATGTCATCCAAGACTGTCTCGCCTCGGCTGAGAAGCGACTGCGCTCTAAGATAAAGCTCGTCCCGCATGAAGAGGCTGCCAATCGTCCCTTCCCCTTTAGAAGCCTTGCCCGTCATCTCCTTGACGTCGCTAGACACTGTGACAAAGTTCTCGGAAACCTTAGTGGCGTTCTGCACTGTCTCTTCGACTCCATCCCAAGTGTCGCTAACCCGATCGATTAAGCTATTGGCTTTTTCCGAAAAGGCGCGCACGTTGGCCAATGTCTCTGACCAATCATCAGGTGAGTTCAACGCTGTGGTGATGTCGCTGAGATTTTCCGCAGTTTTCCCAATGTACTCCCAAACGTTGTGCTGCTTGATATCTTCTAGCATGTCCATGATGGCGTCAAAGGTCTCTTCTGCACGCTCTGCAAAGCTGTTAAACTCGGCGAAGGTTTCTTCTAGGGACCCAGCCTCTGTTGCATACAGCACGTCGTTGGGACCGACTGGGCGAAGCCTGATCCCTTTCTTAGGCTTCCTCGGAGTGATGGCTACAGAGCGCTCACCTAGCAGACCAGAGGTACGCAGCGAGATCTCGTCGCTATTATAGACTTTGACATGAGAGTCAATGGCCAACGTCAGTTCGTAGGTGTAGACATGATCACCGAAGTATTTCTCTGTACGTGGACTCTCCACCTCATTAATCTTCACGACCTCTCCCACTGGCTTCCCAGCGAAGGTGACACGTGTGCCCAGGGTGATCTTATCGATACTAGCGAAGCGCACGTGCAATAGCTGCAGTTCATCGCTAGTGCGAGGATGCAGAAACAAAAGAGTAAACCCTAAGATCGCCAAAGCTGAAACGACGAAAAGGCCAATCAGAGCATTCTTGATCTGGTCAGGCATGGTTCCTCCCATTGACGATACGCTCTGGCAACACAGTGTTATCTAGAAACGCTTTGACGTTAGGATCATCAATCTCGAAAAATTTATCCCTAGATGCCACCTGGATGATGCGGCCATCGTGGTGAAAAGCGATGCGGTCGCCCACTTCCAATGCGGATCGAAGGTCATGGGTGACCACCACACTTGTCGCCTTAAGTTCATTCTGTGTGTTTCTAATCAATTCATTAATGGTCATTGCTGTGACAGGGTCTAAGCCAGCGGTAGGCTCGTCATACAAAATGATGGTAGGTCGATAGGCGATAAGCCTAGCCAAAGCAGCGCGGCGGCGCATCCCTCCGGAAAGATCTGAAGGCATCTTCGCCCCTGTACCCGCCAGTCCCACTAGTTCGAGG
The DNA here is from genome assembly GCA_945957095.1 of uncultured Chlamydiae bacterium. Lineage (GTDB taxonomy): Bacteria > Chlamydiota > Chlamydiia > Chlamydiales > JAJFMA01 > CAMFKD01. The sequence continues at coordinate 1,901 of CAMFKD010000030.1, read as the reverse complement.
GCATGTTGAACGTGATCATCGATTTCTTTCTTAGACAACCATTTGTGTGTGGTCAGATCGGGATGCTGTGTCAAAAAGAAAGCGGCATTCTCACCAACGGTTAACGAATCAAAGAGGGCCGCACCCTGAAAAAGCATGCCGACGTGCTTGATCTTATCAAAGCGCTCCTCTTGCGACATCTTAGATACCATAAAACCGTCGACTTCCACCTCTCCCTGATCCGGCTCCTCCAAACCCATGATCAAGCGCAAGGTAACGCTTTTACCTGCACCAGAACGCCCTAAAATGACCATTGTTTCTTCTTTGTCAACATCCAAGTTCAAGTTGCGCAACACTTGCTGTTTGTCATACGCTTTCCAAATATTACGCAATCTAATCATCGTCATATCCAGCCTCCGGTGACTTCTTGGATGAAGTCATAGGCTGCGTTCATGCCGACAGTGATGAAGAAGTTGACGACCAAGACGGTAATATAGCACAACACGACGCTGTTGGTCGTCGCTCGGCCCACTCCAGCGGCGCCACCTTTCGTAGTGATGCCTTTATAGCAGCAGATGGTTGTGATGATAAAACCGAAGGCAATGGCCTTTACAACACCCATGAAGATGTCAAAGTTCTCAATGTGGATACGTACAGGCTCTAGATACTCCGACGAAGGCAAATTATAGTAATACACGGCTACCAGATAGCCTCCAAAGACCCCTGCCACACAACTGAATAGGGTCAGCAAAGGCATCATGCTAATCGCAGCGATAAAACGCGGCGACACTAAATAGCGAATAGGATTGATCGCCATCGCTCGCAACGCATCAATCTGCTCTGTCACGGCCATCGTCCCCAACTCAGCACACATGGAAGCGCCCACACGCCCCGTCACCATAAAGGCAGCACCGACCGGCCCCATCTCCACCAGCATCGCCTTCGTCACCATTAGGCCTGTCGCCCCACGCACACCAAAGTTAGCGAGCTGAAACATCGCTTGAGCAGCCAATACCATCCCGGTCGCCAGGCCAGATGCCGCTACAACAGTCAATGATGCAACACCCAACGTATACATCTGGTTGCGAATCAGGTATAGCGCCGGCGGATGCCGCAAAGAAATCCAAATCGTTTGCACAATTAGGATGGCATAAGAGCCTAGCCCAGCCAATAAGCGGACGACGAGATCTTTCATGTTCTCCTGTTGCACATTTTCTCGGCATTGTAGAAACAGAGCGGTTTAGGGTCAAAATATATTGCAACACCAACACATCTTCAGCTACCCTATACTCTACCGAGGTGAAATATGACTAAGAAAGAAATAGAGGGTTGGCGCGGTTTTATTGAGTTGCTGGCGCACATCGACTCGCCAAAAGATATCAAAGCGCTCTGTGATCTCTTCTTCACAATCGAAGAGAAGGAAACGCTAGCCTCCCGATACCTTATCATCAAAGCCTTACTCGAAGCCAAAATTCCCCAACGGCAAATCGCCGACCAATACCACGTCAGTATCTCGCAAATCACTCGGGGTTCCAACGCCCTCAAAATCATCAGTCCAAGCCTAAAAAAGACCCTCGCAGATATCCTTTAGCCAACCGCAGCGATTACACATCCCCTTCTTTTGCCGAGCGCAGCGAGGCTTTGGAGTGCGCAAGCAAGCTTGCGCTTTCACTTTTGAGAAGACTAGAAGGGCAAAAGGGATTGAAAGAAGCAAAGGGACCCCAAGCACTAGACAGAATAGCACGTTGAAAGCGATCTTAACATTCTGACTCCTACCTCCTGTCTCCTGACTCCTTTCTAAAAAGCGAAAGCGAAAGCAAGCTTGTGCACTCCAAAGCCTCGCTGCGCTAGGCGGAAAGACAATGTTGCTTTTCTCCTTGCTTTGAAATGTTGTAATGGTGTATCATTACATCCATACAACA
>CAMFKD010000029.1 GCA_945957095.1 uncultured Chlamydiae bacterium | reverse complement strand
CCTCAACGCCTCGTTCCAGAATGCCTATCCATCGCCAATACTGTGCTACACGGCGCTCCAGAGGCTACTAAACTCACCAAGATGCTCCTCGATGAGTTGCATGCTACACGCCTCGAAAATGACATCAACAGAGCCCTCTCCTACCACTTCCAAGCACGCAATAGCCTCGAGGCACAAGAAGGTATTAACGCTTTCAATGAAAAACGCGAACCAGTCTGGGAAGCAGAACTGAACATCAACAAGTAGAATCTTTTAGAACGGCGTCATGCAGTTTATCTTTGAACAATGTCGAGATGATTTCTCTGGGCGGTTCAGTTATCTCATCGGCGACCGTAGCGCTAAGGTCGGCGCTATCGTCGATCCTGATCCACGTAGCGAAATATTAGTAGAACGAGCCCTACAACAAGGGTTGCAAATACGCTACATCCTCTATACTCACCACCACAACGAAATCCACAGTAACGACAGCATCATTAAAAAAGCCGGAACCAAAGTCGCCGCTTACCACAGTTCCCCTCTTCTTCCAGACATCAAACTAGAAGATGCCCATACACTATCATTGGGTGCTATCTCCTTAGAGATCCTCTGGACCCCAGGACAAAGCCAAGATGACATCTGCCTGTATCTTCCAGCCTATGAAGTAGCCCTCACAGGCAACACCCTGCTCGTCGGACAGGTCGGCGCTACCGTGACAGAAGAAGCAACTCAGCGCCAGTACCGCAGCCTCCAGCGACTCGTCAACGCATTGCCTCTTACGACTACACTATGGCCCGCGCGTGACGTAGGATGCCGCCCCAGTAGCACTCTCGCCTGGGAAAAGACCACCAACCCCTTCCTCCTCGCGAAAGACTTCCCTTCCTTCCTTATGCTCAAAGTCTCCTGGCTAACCTATAAAGCTCAACACGGCTTACGCTAAACAGCGGGATTAATTGAAACACAAAGGCACAAAGACACGAAGAGGAAAGAGCTCCGACTATTGAAATCAGCTATTCCCGCTAAATATTATCCTCTCATTTTTAGGAAGTTATCACCACAGAGTGCACAGAGAACACAGAGAAAAAATGAGAACAGAAAGAACCATGATTTGAATGATAGGAATGATTATGTTTAGGTTTTTTCATTTCCCCCTCTGTGTCAGCAGTTCTCGCTAAAATTTTTACCACAGAGAACACAGAGCGCACAGAGAGGGGAATGGGAAAAACTAAACACAATATTTTCTTAAAAATCGAAAGGGATTTTTCATTTTCTATTTTTTCTCTGTGCACTCTGTGGTGATAACTTCCTAAAAGTGAGTGGGTAATATTTAGCGGGAATGGCTGTCTCTGTGTTCTCAGTTTGCTCTGTGGTAAAAATTTTAGCGGGAGCTGCTGTATTGAAATTTTATCCGTTGACAAATAACGACGTAATGTTGTAACATTACATCATAATCCAATAAATGAGGAGAATGAAGACTCATGAAAACCGAGAAAGATGGCTGGCGCTCCAAAGCGCCTATCATACACACCATAACTAAATGGTCTGTCCTGTAACGTAGAAACATTTCTACAGTACCAGGCCAGCCTGGGAGCGTAGAAATGAAAGCGTACCAATATATCACTAAAGAAGTTGCTAACGACAGCTTAACCCCAATCACCTGTTATAGCGTGTTGGGTGGGGCAGGTTGTTGCATACTGGAATCTGCCCATGAGAAGGGACAAGACAAGACATCATTGATCGGCATCAATCCATTCGCTACCCTGACAGCAAATGGACGTTCAGTTCAGATCAACTTGGAAGACTTCATTCATCGATTTGAAGCAGACCCTTATGAAGCACTTAAAGGCTTTTGCAAACACCACAAAGCTTTTGGATTCATCAGCTATGACGCCGTGCGAATAAAAGAGAACATTCCCGACCGACATCCTAAAGGGCCGATTCCCGAATTTCTGTTCCATCTTTACCGCACTGTCATCACGTTTGATCACGCCCGGCACAAAATCACCTTTGCGCACCAAGGCAATGAGGCGGAGTTGGACGCCCTCATCGAGCGCTGTCACGCTCCCATACGATTGAAAGCGTTTGGGCGTCCCGGACATTTAGAAGTGACACCAGATCTCTCCAACGTTCAGTTTTCAACGCTTGTAGAGCAAGCAAAAGCTCATATTACAGCTGGTGATATCTTCCAAGTGGTTCTATCAAGAACATTTCATAGCACCATTAACGCTAGCCCGTTTGACATCTACCGTGCCATTCGTCACAACTGCCCAGCGCCCTATCTCTTCTTCTTTGAAGAAGAGGACTATGCGTTAGCCGGTGCATCACCAGAACTCTTGATATCCGTCCAAAACGGCCATATCGAGACAGTACCCATCGCCGGTACGCGACCCAAAGAATGTTCCGCTGAGGAATTGCTCATGGACCCCAAAGAGTGTGCAGAACATGTGATGCTAGTGGACCTATCCCGTAACGACCTTGGTATTGTCGCCAAACCTGGGACTGTCCAGGTGACGGAATATCAAACTGTACGCTCCTATTCTCACGTCCACCATATTGTATCGAGAGTAGAAGCTGAACTAAATCCTACTCTACATTCTCTAGATGCCCTTAAAGCTGCTTTTCCTGCTGGCACTCTCTCAGGCGCGCCGAAGATTAGAGCCATGCAGATCATCGATCAGTTAGAAAACAACCGTAGAGGGCCATACGGAGGCGCTGTTGTCGCCATCGATGAAGAAGGCAACCTGATCAGCTGCATCTCTATCAGGATGGCGCAGATCTTTAAAGATAGGGTTGAAGTGCGCACTGGAGCCGGCATCGTGTTGGATTCCATTCCCGCACAAGAAGCTTTAGAAACAGAACACAAAGCTAAAGGCATCTTGGAAGCATTAGCTCTATGTGCAGGAGGACAATCATGATTTTGTTAATCGATAATTACGATAGCTTTACTTATAATCTCTATCAAGCACTCTGTCAGCTTGGTGTTGACGTGACAGTTGTGAGAAACGACAACATTACGATCGACGAAATTCTAGCTATGTCTGTCAGCGGCATCGTCCTCTCTCCAGGTCCCGGTCGACCAGAAGAGGCCGGCATCTGTATAGATGTCATCAAAAAGTTAGGAAAGCATATTCCCATCCTCGGTGTCTGTTTAGGTCATCAAGCGATTGGAGCTGCCTTTGGTGCTATTGTCGAACGAGCGGAGTCTATCTTACACGGCAAGGAAAGCTTTGTCTTCCATCGCAGAAGCCCTCTATTTAATGGTATCTCTTTGCCCTTCAAAGCCGGACGGTACCATTCACTTGTCGTAAGAGAGAAAGACTTCCCAGACGATCTGCAAGTGGACGCAGAAGATTGCCATGGTGAGATCATGGCGCTATCGCACCATTCTTATCCGATCTACGGAGTGCAGTTTCATCCTGAGTCCATCTTGACACCGGAAGGAAACCAAATTTTGAGCAACTTTATCCAGTGTACACACGCACTATCCGAGGAGAAATTATCATGATTATTGAACTTGAGGAGAACGCTCCTACGGAAGCGAAAAACAATCTACACATACGACTACAGCATATGGGCTTTACCGTGCAGAGCGCTGGACATACAAGGCTAGCATTAGTCAAAGGTGTAGACAGCTTTGTACGGCCTGCGGATTTCCAACATCTGCCGCATGTCAGCAAAGTCCATTCGCTTAAGATACGCTACAAACTCGCGTCAAGAGCTTGCCGCAATGAAGACACTATCATCGACATCAAAGGAGTCAAGATCGGTGGAGCGGAATTGTTTGTCTGTGGAGGCCCCTGCTCCATCGAGTCCGAGCAACAATTAGAAGCTTGCGCTGTCACGATCAAGACAGCAGGCGCCCAAGCACTTCGCGGTGGTGCCTTTAAGCCACGCACTTCTCCCTACGAATTTCAAGGTATGGGAGAACAAGGTCTTAAACTGCTTCAGCAGTGTGGAGAACGCCATGGACTCATCACTATTTCAGAAGTGATGGACCCTTCTCAAGTAGAACTGGTCGCTCACTATATCGACATCTTACAAGTGGGATCGCGTAATATGCAGAACTTCCACCTGTTGAAAGAACTCGGAAAGATGGGAAAACCCGTATTGTTGAAAAGAGGTTTTTCGGCTACCTACCAAGACCTCCTCATGGCTGCTGAATATATCCTGAGCGAAGGCAATCCGCATGTGATGCTATGTGAGCGCGGCATCAGGACTTTTGAGACACATACACGTAATACCCTCGATCTCAATGCAGTGCCCGTACTAAAGGAATTGAGCCACCTTCCGGTCATCATTGATCCCAGCCACGGCACTGGCCTAAGGTCTCTAGTCACACCAATGGCTCGAGCGGCTGTTGCAGCAGGGGCCCATGGCATCATCATCGAGACGCACCCGGAGCCAGATCGCTCCATCTCGGATGCCCAGCAGACACTAAGCTTTGATGCCTTCCGACAGCTAATGCATGAGGTCTCCGTTCTCCATCACGCGATGCGACAGGAGATATAATCTTTATGGACGATGGAGAGCATCACAAGCTTATGTATTCCTGCAAATACAGCAATTCCCGCTAAATATTATCCTCTCATTTTTAGGAAGTTATCACCACAGAGTGCGCAGAGAACACAGAGAAAAAATGAGAACAGAAAGAACCATGATTTGAATGATAGGAATGATTATGTTTAGGTTTTTTCATTTCCCTCTCTGTGTTCTCAGTGTGCTCTGTGGTAAAAATTTTAGCGGGAGCTGCTGCTGCGAATACTTTGCTCTTTGCTGAAATCGTCTTTTCTTCGTACGATGTTATCCTAAAAAGGTAGCTTCTCAAAAAGTCCTGCCACGTGATGACCTAGCGAGCTGAGACAGTCTGGGCGTTTCGCGACGAGGGAATAGCGTCAGCTATTTCTGAGGAGCGAAACGCCCAGAATGGCCAGCGCAGCAGGTCAGCGCGCCAGGACTTTTTGAGAAGTTACTTAAAAAGGAGATTGGTCATGCGAACGAGAGTGGCAACTGTTATCTTGATGTTTGCGGCTTTGGTGTGTTTTGGCTCATTCATTGGAAACACTGGCCCTAAATATGACCGAATTCCGCGCGATACCATGGACCGCTGGGCGCTGCAAGTTGCAAAGAACTATGGCATGGAGCTAGTGGCGACAGGCGTAGGAGCCCTCATCGATAATGAAGAGATTATCTGGTGCCTGAGTTTCATGAACCGTAACCCGATGCGCGTTGAGCAAGCTAGAACAATGGTCCAACAGATCGCTCAAGGCATGTATCATTTGGTCAACAGCGACCCTTCGTTCCTGACCTACTTTAACCACCCAGACTGTCGAAGATTTTACAAAAAAGGCATCAATCACGTAGCTACCGACAAAATTGGCTTCAAAATCACCTTCTGGGATGCCAATTATGACAGAATACAACAACCCTATGTTGGACAGGCCATCTATACCAATGACAAGATCACCTATCTATTCGCCGACCCGCAGACACAGCGTCTCGTCAACCCTATCGAAGAGACATTTGATCCTGCATCACATTGAGCGGCGGTATTCACCACCACATTGGTAGAGTAGCCGTGATATCTGCCCCAGAGAGGCATATTTGACCGTTTCCATCAGCTCTTCGAAGATATTGCCACCGCTGAGCGCTACCTTTTTAAGACGCTCTAACGCTTCTGAATTGCGATATCCAGCACGCGCGATAAATTGCTGCGTGCGTGCGATTTGTTGTTGCTTCTCCTCTTCGCTAGCACGGACGACAGCGATGTGCTCGTAGTCAGGCTGCCCAGCCTCCGACAGATAGGTATTAACACCAATGATGGGCAGCTCACCAGTTGATTTGGCCATCTCATACTTTATCGATTCAGTCTGGATAGCGTGACGCTGATATTGTTTTTCCATGGCCCCTAGCACACCACCGCGTCGAGAAAGAGATTCGAATTCCGCCAAAACAGCTTCTTCTACTAGCTCTGTGAGCTCATTATAGAGAAATGAACCCTGCATTGGATTGTCGCATTTAGTGACGCCAAACTCTTGCGACAGAATAAGCTGAATGGCCATCGCGCGCCGCACCGACTCTTCTGTTGGCGTTGTGATCGCTTCATCATAGGCATTGGTATGAAGGGAATTGCAATTGTCATAGTAAGCTAACAAGCCTTGTAGGGTGGTACGGATGTCGTTAAAGGCAATCTCCTGCGCATGAAGGCTGCGGCCTGAAGTCTGTACATGGTACTTAAGGCGGCAACTGCGATCGTTGGCGTGGTACTTGCTGCGCAGAGTAATCGCCCAGATGCGTCGCGCGACTCTACCAATCACCGCATATTCAGGATCTAGTCCGCTGCTGAAAAAGAAAGAGAGATTAGGAGCAAAGTCATCAATTGCCATCCCACGCGATAGATAATACTCAATATAGGTGAAGCCATTAGCTAGCGTGAAAGCAAGTTGCGTAATAGGATTAGCCCCCGCCTCAGCAATGTGGTAGCCACTGACGCTAACGTAATAGAAATTATTCACATGATGAGCGATAAAGTACTCCTGAATATCCCCCATCATCTTCAAAGCAAATTGTGAAGAGAAGATGCATGTGTTTTGTGCTTGCTCTTCTTTAAGAATATCGGCCTGAACGGTACCACGAACCGTTTTCAACACGCGTTTTTTAACTTCTTCATACGGTTCGTGCGGACACTTGGTCGTTTCAAAGTCGATCGCGGTATTTAAAAGCATCGCTAGCAACATAGGTGCAGGACCATTGATCGTCAGCGACACGGACGTTTTAGGATCAACAAGATCAAAATCTTTATATAGCGCTTTCATATCATCCAAAGTGGCAATGCTCACACCGCTGTTGCCAATCTTGCCATACACATCGCGTTGCTCTGCTGGATCTTCACCGTACAAAGTGACCGAATCAAACGCTGTGCTGAGCCGCTTAGCGCTATCATCTCGACAGAGGTAGTGAAAGCGTTTATTCGTACGTTGAGGTGAGCCTTCTCCAGCAAATTGTCGCTTCGGCTCTTCTGTGTCGCTTTTAAGAGGAAAGACACCTGCTGTATAGGGAAAACGTCCTGGAAAATTCTCAAGGCGCATAAAAGCCAAGATGTCACCCCAATCGCGAAAGACCGGTAAGGCGATCTTGGGTATCTTCAAGTCTGATAGCGATGTCGTGAAGAGGTGACGTCGATGCACTTTATCTCGCACCTGATACTCTAAGGTATCGTGGCGATACTCTTTTTGCAGCGTGAAATACTGCTCAATCAAGGCAATGCTGTCGCCATCAATCTCTTGCTTTTTTAGTTCTAAGACATTCTTAAGTGCGCCGTTGCCAAATTCCGCAGCTTTCTCCAAGCAATATAGTTGTGAGGCGAGATCCGCCTGTTGGTGCGTTTCTGCCTTATAAGCACGGACTGTCTCCGCAATTTCGCCGAGGTAGAACGTCCGTTCTGCCGGCACGATTGTAAATAGCTTTGCCTGAGTTAACGTCTCAGCACGGGATAGAGCAACGTCAGCAAAAGCAAAACCTTTCTTCCGTAATGCCTCGATGAGATGACAGAAGAGGTGTGTCACCCCCGGATCATTAAAATGGCTGGCTACAGTGCCAAAGATGGGAAAGCTGGAGCGATTATCTTTCGTCACACGTTGATTACGCGCGCCTGCATAAGCGTGGAGGATATCTTCAAAAGCATCCAAAGAGCCCATCCGTTCAAACTTATTGAGCGCTACAGCATCCGCGCAGTCGAGCATATCAATCTTTTCGAGTTGAGAAGAAGCTCCATATTCACTCGTCATGACATAGAGAGAAAGGTCAGAGAGTTCTACCACAGCCGTATCAGCCTGGCCAATCCCGACCGTTTCCAGGAAAATTAAATCGAAGTGTGCCTGCTGCATCAGCTTAAGTGCATGAACAACAGAGGCGCTGACCTCAGCAACCGAACCGTGAGTTGCCATCGAACGCAAGTAGACACGGCCACCATAGATGCTATTCATGCGAATACGATCACCCAAAAGAGCTCCTCCAGTAGCTTTTTTGGTCGGATCAAAGGTCAAAATCCCCACCCTACCGTGTGGCGACGTATGAAGAAAACGCATCACCAGTTCGTCAACCAGCGAACTTTTACCGGCTCCGCCAGGGCCTGTGACGCCAATGATAGGAGTAGCCCCCTTCGCCATCCCATCCAGCTGTTGTAAAAGAGAGACCCGCACATCAGGTAGATAGCTCTCTTGTTCCACTAGTGTGATCATCTTGGCGAGTTCCAGATCACTAGGTGTCTGCCCTGCACGTAGTTTACCCATCGCTTCTTGATAGAATTGGGATGGACGTACGACACTTCCCAGGCGAGTGATGGCATCCTTAATCACACCTCGCAACCCTAGCTTGCGTCCATCCTCGGCGTGATACAACCGCTTGATGCCATAGCCGTGCAAAGCATCAATCTCACTTGGTAATATAGTGCCGCCCCCGCCACCAAAAATCGCGACGTCACCAGCACCACGCTCCTGAAGTTGGTCGTAAAGATAGCGGAAATACTCCATATGCCCACCCTGATACGAACTAATACAGACGGCATTGGCATCCTCTTGCACTGCTGTCGTAACAATCTGCTCAACACTACGGTTGTGACCGATGTGGATAACCTCGCATCCCGCCTTCTGAAGCAGACGGCGAAAGATGTTAATCGAGGCATCGTGCCCGTCAAAGAGCGACGAAGCTGTTACCACGCGGATCATATCGGGTACTGGCATATTCTCTTCCTCATATTTAGGAATTTATTACCACAGAGTACACTGAGAACACAGAGAAAAGGTGAGAAGATGAGAGATCTTTTTTGTTTTTAAGAAAATATCATGTGTCTTTTTCATTTCCCTCTGTGTGCTCCATGGTAAAAATTTTAGCGAAAACCATCGAAGGGCAAATGAGACAACGACGACTTTTTTGCAGTCTATTGCAAAAAAGTCGTGACTTTTTCGCAATAGACTGCAAAATAGTCAGCATGAGACGTTATCAATACGATGCCATTCTTCGCGATCTAGGCAAAAAAATGGTGTTATTATCCGGCCCTCGACAAGCTGGAAAAACGACATTGGCGCGTTCAATTGCTAAGGAGTTTTCATCACCGGTCTATCTTACCTATGACAGAATGGAAGACCGTAGGATCATCCAAGAAGAAGCATGGCTCCCTTCAACAGATCTTCTCATTTTCGACGAAATCCACAAAATGCCCCTCTGGAAAAATTATCTTAAGGGTGTCTACGACACTAAGCTATCCCATCAAAGCATTTTGGTGACTGGCAGCGCCCGATTAGAAGTATTTAACCAGGTTGGTGATTCATTGGCTGGACGCTATTTTCTGCATCGCCTACTGCCACTCTCTCCTGCTGAATGCTTCCGAGTAGGTGTGGATTATTCTCTGGAGCGCTTTCTAGAAAGGGGTGGCTTTCCTGAACCTTTTTTAGCTAACGATCTTATCGACGCTAATCGGTGGAGACTCCAATATGTTGACAGCTTGCTGCGAGAAGACGTTCTCAACTTTGACAATATTCACAATCATAATGCTATCCGTCTAGTCTTTGAATTGTTGAGACAAAGAGTGGGCTCAACTGTTTCCTATTCCTCCATAGCAGAAGATGCGGCTATTTCTCCCAATACGGTAAAAGCATATATTCAGGTCTTAGAGGCTCTGTACATTATTTTTAGGGTTACCCCCTTCTCAAAGAATATCGCTCGCAGCCTTCTGAAAGAGCCTAAAATTTATTTTTTTGACGTTGGTCTAGTCAAAGGGGACAACGGCGCAAAACTGGAAAATTTAGTCGCTGGGTCTTTGTTAAAGCATGTGTATGCCAATGTCGATTATCAAGCCCAAGACTATGTCCTCCACTATCTTAACACTAAAGAAAGACAAGAAGTTGATTTTGCCCTTATCCGCAATGGGGAGGTAGAGCAAATCATTGAAGTTAAGAGCCGAGACCCTATTCCGACAGCCCATCTTCGCTACTTTCATGAAAAGTACAACATGCCGGCTGTTCAAATCGTGCATGATCTCAAACGTCCGAGAGTCGATCATGGCATCAATATTGTTCAAGCTAACCAGTTTCTAACGCAGCTAGATCTCTAGTTGACATGATGTGTGCCGAGGTTTAGACATAAGACTATACCCAAACAAACTGAAAAGTTGGCGATGAAGAGAGTCTGCTATCTCGATGTCAACGGCAGCCTGTCACCGGACTGCATGCATAAGATTCCTGATGCTGATTTGGTGCGTGGCTATGAGGTCATGCTATTGACGCGTCATATCGACGAGCGAATGGTTACGCTTCAGCGTCAGGGAAGCATCAGTTTTGCGATGAGTTCTTACGGCGAAGAGGGCTGTGTCGTCGCTAGTGCGGCTGCCTTGCAGCTGGAAGACTGGATCTACCCGCAATATCGCGAAGACGGGGCCCTCTTCTGGCGTGGTTACACACCACAGCAATACATCCACCATATGTTCGGCGATAGCCAGGATAGCATCTTGGGACGTCAGATGCCCAACCACTTTGGTTCGCGCGAACTCAATATCGTGACAGTATCTTCGCCGCTAGCCACCAAGATTCCCCATGCGGCAGGCTGCGCCTATGCCATGAAACTGCAAAAGGAGCAGACTATTGCCCTCTGTTACTTTGGCGAAGGAACGACGTCAAAAGGCGATTTTCATGTCGGCTTAAACTTCGCGGCACTGCGCCATGCTCCTGTCATCTTTTTCTGCCGTAACAACCAGTATGCGATTTCAACGAAGACATCATGCCAATTTGCCTGTAGCGATATTGCTAGCAAAGGCGAAGCGTATGGCATCACTTCGGTGCAGGTCGACGGCAACGACTACTTCGCCGTTCACGAAGCGGTTAGCAAAGCACGTCAGCAGTGTCTGGAAGGCACTGGCCCTGTACTAATTGAAGCGATGACATACCGGCTAGGAGCCCATTCAACCTCTGACGACCCTTCAGTCTACCGTTCAGAGCAAGAGGTCGAGGAGTGGAAAAAACGTGACCCTGTTCTAAGGTTATCACGCTACCTAAAGACTAAGGGTCTATGGGATGACGACAAAGAAAAGACTTATCTAGCAAAAGTGAAGAGCGAGGTCGACGAAGCGATCAAGGTAGCAAAAGCGACGCCACCACCTCCTCTCTCCTCTCTGGTGAACGATGTTTATGCTACGGTACCTCCCTCTCTGCAAGAGGAATACCAGAGTTTGCGCACTTTCTTTCCGGAGGCTACCTAGCCATGCCTGAGAGGAACATCATTCAATCGCTCAATCATACGCTCCACCAAGCGTTTGCCAAAGATCCACGTTTGGTGACATTTGGGGAAGACTGCGGTGCTTTCGGCGGGGTTTTCCGAGTGACAGAAGGGCTACAGAAGAAGTTCGGCGAGGAGCGCTGCTTCGACTCGCCGCTTTCTGAAAGGGCTATCATCGGCTTCGGGATCGGCATAGCGCAGAAAGGGTTGAAACCAATCTGTGAGATCCAGTTCGCCGACTACATCTTCCCCGCCTACGATCAGATCGTCAACGAGTTAGCCAAGATGCGCTACCGCACGGCAGGTCAATACACAGCCCCTGTCGTCATCCGCACACCCTATGGCGGAGGCATCCACGGCGGCCATTACCATTCTCAGTCTCCCGAGGCGCAGTTTCTCCATACACCTGGCCTCATCGTCGTGGTCATATCAGACCCCTATGACGCTAAAGGATTGCTGCTATCAGCCATTCAATCGGAGGACCCCGTCCTGATCTTAGAACCCAAAAGGCTATACCGCTCGATCAAGTGCGAGGTGCCGGATGACGCATACACAATCCCCTTCGGACAACTGCAAGTGGCCAGAGCAGGAAAAGAGATCACTCTGATCGGATGGGGAGCGCAACACCACCAAAACATGCAAGCAGCCCAAGAGGTTAAAGAGGAACATGGTATCGATGTAGAGGTACTCAATCTGCGAACGTTGAACCCCCTCGACATCAACGGCATCACCGCTTCGGTACGCAAGACAGGGCGTTGTTTGATCACCCACGAAGCCCCTAAGACACAGGGCTTCGGCGCTGAGATAGCGGCTCAGGTGATGGAGCGATGCTTCCTCAACCTGCAGGCGCCGGTACAGCGCTGCTGCGGCTTAGACACTCCATTCCCCCATACATTGGAGAAGGAATACTTACCTGATGCCTACAGAGTTAAGCAAGCCATCCTCGATACCATGGAATACTAACCCATGACAACGAAGACAAATCAAACGATCTACACTGTAACAATGCCTGACATCGGCGAAGGAGTCGTCGAAGGAGAAGTGACAGCATGGCTCAAAAATGTGGGTGATAGCCTAGCCCAAGATGAGCCTGTAGTCGAATTGATGACCGACAAAGCCACCGTCGAACTGCCAACACCTTACGTAGGAACCCTCGCTAAGCAGTACTATAACGTCGGTGACATCGCCATCAAAGGCAAACCGCTCTATGACGTGGCGGTCAGTACCGACACAGTCACAGCACCCGCTCCAGAAGTCATTGCTCCGAAGGCCGAAGCTGCTCCTAAAGCTTCTAAGACCGCTGCAAAATCTAATATCCGCACCGCTCCAGACGGTAACCAAGGACTGGCAACCCCTCCGATCCGGCAGATGGCTAAAGAGCTGGGTGTCGACACCAACCAGGTGCATGGCACCGGCAAAGATGGCCGTGTGACAGCTGATGACATCCGCAACTTCTTGTCTCAAGGAGCCCATAAACCGGCAACGAAGCCACTGCAATTAGAAGGCGATGAGGTACAGCCTTTAATAGGCATTCGACGCCTAGTCGCAAAAAAGATGGTCGATAGTAAAAGACACATCCCCCACTTCGGTTTTTGCGACAAAGCGGATGTGACCCTCCTCACCAAATTCCGCGAAAAGAACAAAAAAGAGGCGGCAGCAGAAGGTATTCATCTTACTTTCGTCCCCCTGTTTGTACGGGCGCTATCGTTAACCCTCAAGGAATATCCCCAAGTCAACGCTTCTGTCGACGAAGAAGCACAGGCAGTCATCTTGCACAAGCATCACAACATTTCGGTCGCCATGAAGACCGAGCAAGGGCTGATCGTCCCTGTCCTCAAAGAGGTGGAGATGATGAATCTGCGTGACACCGTCCGCAGCTATCACGCTCTGCGCCAAAAAGCCTTAAAAGGAGAATTAAAACCGGAAGATATGCGCGATTCCACGATCACCATCAGCAATTTTGGTACCGAAGGAGGACTCTGGGCCACCCCTGTCATCAACTATCCCGAAGCAGCTATTCTAGCTACTGCCCGTATCCATCAGGAATCCGTTGTACGTGGTAACAACATCTTCATACGCGATATCCTCAACTGCTCATGGTCCTTTGACCATCGCATCATCGACGGCGCCCTAGCAGCAGCATTCTCCAATCACTTCATCAAGCTTCTAGAAAACCCCAGCGCTTTGCTGTAATAAGGGATTTCTCTTGATTTTTTTTCCAAATTATTCAAGAATATAAGAAAGAGATTGTGGGCGTGAGACATGGCGAAACCGCTAGACGAGCGGAAGTACCTATCTTTAATAGGATTGGTAGGTTGGACTCTCAAAAAAGGTTCGATAGACTACAACTTGTTGGATGAAAATGCGAACTACCTTTGCACGATTAAAATAGTCCATGCTAAAGGACGAAAGAGAGAAATTTCGGCTTCTAGCGTCCGTAAAACTGAAAAAGAATTCAACGAAAGAGGTTGGAAATGGCCACCCCAAAAGAAGTTAAAGCACACTTAGAGCTAGCTCTAAAGGAAATTGGCCCCATTATTCCGTGGTTCGATAATGCGGTCGGTGAATGGGTCTTCAGTCATCCTAACTATCCCGTTGAATATGGCGGAGAATCGTATAAAGAAGTGATAGATTTCTATCCTAAGTATCTTAGAGAATTTATCAAACAACGTCTTAATAATAACCTCAACCCATTAACAGAGCATAAAACAAAAGGACATGGTGGCAAACGTGAAGGGGCTGGCAGACCTCTTGGTTCTGTCAAAGAAGAAAAGATTAGAATAAGCCTGCCTAAAGATCTGGCTTCTTGGTTTCGTTTTAACCCAGATGCCATTGATCTAGCCCGCAAAACA
>CAMFKD010000028.1 GCA_945957095.1 uncultured Chlamydiae bacterium | reverse complement strand
GGACAATGCGGTTGATGAGGCCAATATTGAAGGCGCGTTCTGCTGAGATCGGTTCTGCTGTAAGGAGCAGCTCGCGAACCAGGCGATCGCCGATTTGTCGTCGGAGGATAGCCATGACGAGGGCGGCGATGAGGCCTCGACGTGTTTCGGGGTAGGCGATTTTGGTCCCTTCTGCGGCGACGATGAGATCGCAAGCGGTGGCGATGCCGGCACCTCCAGCCATTGCAGCGCCTTGGATAGCGGCGATGGTAACGAGTGGGCAGGCATACAATATTTTGAGGGTATTGGCGATGGCTTCTGCCATGGCGTGTGCTTTTTCGTTATCGGATCCCTCCTTGAGATCTAGTCCAGCGCAAAAGACAGGGCCGGCTCCTGTGAGGATGATGACTCGCTGTCCTGGCTGGCTGCTGATGCTTTTGATTGCCCTTTGAAGACTCTCCATGAGGGTGATATTGAGGGCATTGCGCACTTCTGGTCTGTTGAGTTCGATGAGAGTGATTCCTGGTTGTATTTGGGTGACGTTGAGGGTAGCCATCGTTATTCTCCTAAGTGTGGGCGGCAGGCAGCCAGCCCGTTGTGGGGTAGGATGAGGGTAAGTTGGAGGATTGCTTGGCCTAATGCTTTACCTTGCGCATCTAGGCGTAGTGAGCGGCTGCCACCGCCATTCAGGGCACCCTCTAAAATAAAATTAAGCGCCAGCAGATTGGGCAGTTCATAGCGCGTTATCTTTGATAGTCCTAGAGGAGAGAAAAATTGTCGAACCACGTCGCATGTGAGCTTTTGCAGCAAGATATCATAACCTGCTTGGGTGTAAGCGATGACACCGATGTTGGCACTGTTGCCCTTGTCACCGCTGCGTGCATAGGCGATGTCTCCTAGGGGTACTCGCGTGGCACTCATGATACCTCCATGATGGTGACGCGTGGAGAGACTTGATTGGAGGCTATGAGGCAGGGCCAATAGCCGAAAACAGGACGTACCTTGGGGCGCCCTGCAGTATAGCCTGTACAGCCTGCAGGACCACTGGTGACCATAGGAGCGATTAGCTTGGTGAATGTTTCCACTGCTTCGTGGCGTGGGTCGGCAACGGCGAGACGTAGCACTATCTCGTTGAGGTCTGTAGGGGCTGACAGGATACCTAGCATTGCGTCACCACTACCTAAGCACTCGA
Organism: uncultured Chlamydiae bacterium; assembly: GCA_945957095.1. Classification (GTDB taxonomy): domain Bacteria; phylum Chlamydiota; class Chlamydiia; order Chlamydiales; family JAJFMA01; genus CAMFKD01. The sequence goes on along the minus strand of CAMFKD010000028.1, from coordinate 12,930 downwards.
TGCAGCTATCGGCGACGTCATAACCTTCTTCGGCTAGTCGCTCTAAGATGACTTCTCCGCAGCGTTGTGCTTTTTTAACGGCATCGCGGCCGATGATGGTGAGCATGGCATCGGCTCGAAAACCATCGCGGTAACAGGCGCTGACTTTATAAGAAGGAGGAGGGGCTGACCCAATGGCTCCGGTTATCGCGACGCGATTGGGCGCTTGTTGTTCGATGTGGAGGTTTAGCAGAGACACGGTAACGTCGGGGCTTAGATAATGTGCTGGATCGCCTATTTCATAGAGCAGTTGTTCTTTGACAGTCTCGATGGTCACAGCGCCGCCGCTTTTGATCGGTTTAGTGATGATGCTATTACCTTGTTCATCGATTTCGGCAATGGGAAAGCCGATATGGGCTAGGTCGGGAAGCTCTAGCCAGCGGTTAGAGATGCCACCGGTGACCTGTGTGCCACATTCGATGAGATGGCCAGCAACTGTTGCTCCGGCCAAACAGGAATAGTCGGTCGTGCTCCAACCAAACTCGTACAGGCACGGGCCTACCGTTAGGCTTGGATCGGCTACGCGACCTGTGATGACGATATCGGCACCTTCTTTCAGGGCTTGGGCTATTGGTTGAGCTCCCAAATAGGCATTGGCGGTGACGAATCGATCGCCAATGGTGTTGGCTTGTTGACCACTCTCTAAATGATTAAAGAGCTTATTATCGAGGTGACGGTAGAGTGAATTTAGGACATCGTCGCCGTTGACAACACCGATCTTGATATGGTGACAACTGCACTTTTTCAATGCTTCCAGGCATGCTGACGCACATCCTTCGGGGTTTAGACCTCCTGCGTTGCAGACTACTTTAGTTTTGCAGCCTGCCTTCCATAAAGGTGCTAGCGATTTTACGACATCAATGAAGTCACGTGCGTAGCCTAGAGTAGGATTTTTTTCGCGTTGGATGGCCATGATACTGAGCGATACTTCTGCGAGGTAGTCCAATGTCAGGTAGTCGAGGTCTGGGGCTTGCTCAATGAGTCTTCGTGGGGCGCTAGGTTGGTCGCCCCAAAAGCCTTGTGCATTGCCAACTTTGATGACTCGTCCCATGGCTTCCTTTATGTTTGCAGTACCCCAGTATGAAAGGACATTTTATCTCGCGGCTTGACAATGCCAAGTAGCTCGATGAGCACCTCTCGTGTGGTATGAGGAGCAATAATCGCATCAACCCAACCTCTGGCTGCTCCATAGCGGATGTCCATATGTTCTTGGTAACGCGCAACGATCTTTTCTTTTAGCTCGCGCACTTCGTCAGGAGTCAGCCTCTGACCGCGGCGCTCCGCTGCCCTTTGTTGTACGGACAGCAGGGTGCTGGCGGCTTGTTCGGCTCCCATGACTGTGTACTTGGCGTTTGGCCATGCTAGGATGAAGTTGGGATCATATGCTTTACCACACAAGGCATAGTTGCCAGCGCCAAAGCTGTTGCCAACGATGACGGTGATTTTAGGGACGATGGAATTACTGACGGCATTAACAAGTTTGGCTCCGCTGCGGATGATGCCGGATTGCTCTGCTTCTTTACCGACCATGAAGCCCATGACATCTTGGATGAAGAGAAGAGGTACGTTCATCTGGTTGCAGTCCATGACAAAACGGGCAGCTTTGTCGGCACTTTTGGTGTAGAGGACACCGCCAATCTCCACTCGGCCAGCATGTGTTGTAGTGCGTATGCGTTGGTTAGCGACGATGCCGATTCGGTGTCCTCCGATGAAGGCATAAGCGGTAACGATGGCTTTGCCGTAATCGGCTTTATATTCGTTAAGGGATTCTCCATCGACAATAGTGTCTAACAGGTCATGGATATCATATTCTTTGCTGCCATCGCCACCGACCAGTTGATAGACGGAATGGCTTTCTTTGACTGGTGGTACGATACTACGGATTGGTTCTGGTGGGACTGATGGTAGCATTTCGACGAGCGATCTAAGGCGCTTGAGGCAGCTGGCGTCATCAGGCTCGTAGAAGTCTACAGTGCCGCTTATGGAGGAATGCATCTTGGCTCCGCCGAGCTCTTCTGCATCTGCGACTTGGCCAATAGCAGCTTTCACTAAGGCTGGTCCTGCTAAGTATAGGCCACTGCCTTCCGTCATCAGCAGCTTGTCACAGAGGACTGGTAAGTAGCCTCCACCCGCAATGCAGCTGCCCATGACGGCGGCAAATTGTGGGATGCCATTAGCCGACAGAACAGCGTTATTACGGAAGATGCGTCCGAAGTCATCTTCGTCAGGAAAGATATCATCTTGAAGTGGCAAAAAAACGCCTGAGGAGTCGACAAGGTAGAGAAGTGGTAGGCGGCACTCGTAGGCGATGCGTTGGGCGCGTAACACCTTTTTGACAGACTGTGGAAAGAAGGCTCCTGCTTTTACCGTAGCGTCGTTAGCAATTAGCATGCAGGGGTGTCCATGGACCGTCCCAATGCCTGTGATGACACCGGCTGCTGGGACATCGCCCCATTCGTCATACATCTTGTAGGCGGCCCAGAGTCCTAATTCGAAGAAGCGTGTATTGGGGTCAAGTAAAGCTTGAATGCGCTCTCTAGCTAGCATGCGGCCTAGCTTGCGTTGGCGAGCCATGCCTTCTTCGCCTCCGCCATGTCTTAGCAATTCTTCTTGCTCGAGACAATGGCGTGTGATGGATTCTAAAGCTTCTGTACTGGCTTCTGTCGCTGTTTTCATCTATGCTGTAAACCGGTTAGCTGATCGGATAGTTCTTCTAACGATTTATCATAATTGTGGATTAACGTGGCTAGCGACTGTTCGATGATATCCAAGGCATGCTGACAGTAGATTCTACCGCTGGCAAGGTCCTGCAGCAACTGGTCATCGGGTTGCTTATTGGCGGCTAGCTGCGTATCGAGCTTACTGATAACAGCAATGCTCGTATAGAGGGCGATGGCCATATTAGCAATGCGGTCCAACACCATCTGATTTTCTACAATGTCTTCGCGGTACTTGGCTAGCACGCGCGCGTTAGCAACGGCAAAGCGCCGGATAGCGCGACCGATCAGATGCGCTTCTTTAGCTAGGTATGCGGTGCGTACGGGGATAACAGGTGCGCGAAGGTAGCTGGCACCTTGCTTACTGAAGGTTTTTAAGACACCAAACTGTGAGATGGGGTGTTTAAGCGCTTCTGTGACGCTCTGGAACTGCATGCCGACATCCCGTAACCCTACGGCGGCGATGAAAGCTCGTAACACTTCATTGCTACCTTCACCAATCATATTCAAGCGTGCATCGCGCATCATGCGCTCAAAGGGCTGATCGGTGAAGAAGGAGCGGCCACCATAGATCTGCATGGTATCGTAGATGATTTGCCAGAGCGACTCGCTGTTGAAGACTTTGAGGATCGCTGACTCCAGCATGAACTCTTCGACACCGCGGTCCACTAGCCCTGCTGTCAGCTCCGTTGTCGCTTCCATGGCGTAGGTGAGAGCTGACATCATCGCCAACTTTCTCTTCACCAAGGGGAACGATGCGAGAGGTCGCTTAAACTGGTGCCTTGTTCGCGCATGGGTTACGGCTTGTTCCAGGAGCATGCGAGCAGGTCCCGCACAGGTAGCGCCGAAGGTGGTGCGTCCATAGTCGAGGATTGTGAGGCATACCTTGAGACCACCGCCTTTGGGGCCGAGCATGTTGGCAGCAGGTACTTCAACGTTGTCGAAGATGAGGTTAGCTGTCGTGGTGCCGCGCATGCCTACTTTGTCTAGCGAGCGGTCTTTGATCTTAAAGCCAGGCATGTCGGGTGTCACGAGGAAGGCGGTGACCTTTTCTTGAACGCCATTTGGCGTCTCTATATCGGTCTTTGCCATGACAGTTAAGACTCCTGCCAAGCTGCCGTTAGTGGTCCATTGCTTCTGACCATTGAGGCGGTAGACGTTTTTTACAGGGTCATAGGTGGCTCGGGTCTCGATACCGCTAGCGTCTGAACCGGCATTAGGTTCTGTCAAAGAGAAGGCAGCGATGACATCGCCTTTGACCAAGCTGGGTAGCCAGCGCTTGCGCTGTTCTTCGGTACCATAAAGGACTAGTGCCTTTAATCCGATGCTGTGATGGGCGTTGACAAAGAGTGCTGTAGAGGCGCAGCGCTGTGCCAACAAAGCCATCGCCTTACAGTAGGCGCTTTGGCTCATGGCTTGGCCTCCAAACTCTTTCGACACCGTAAATCCTAATAGGCCAATGTCTCCCAAACCTTTGATCACCTCGCGGGGGATGGTCGCATCGCGATCAAAAGCTTTACCATCGATATGTTTGTCGGCGAATTCGCGTAGCTTTGCTACAAAAGCATCCGATTGCTCAGCGTCTTTCCCCGTTAACATAGGGAATGGCATCACCGATGGTGCGTGAAAACTTCCAAAGAACAACAGCTTGGCAAAGCTCAGTTTCTTCTCACCCGAAAACAGCAACTCTTCTAACAGCTTCTTCTGAATGTCATCCATCATTCCATCCTGGTTCCTCTTCCCGACCTTAAACTTTTGGACAGAAGAAGGGAAGCCGGAATTCAGGAGAGAGGAGTCAGGATTCCTCCTGACTCCTCTCTCCTCTAGCTTCTGACGGCATAATCCGATATAGTGACGGTTTATGAAGATACTTGTCATAGGTGGTTCCCACTTTCTTGGTCGGCATATTTCTGAAGCTGTAATGGCACACGGTCATCAGCTGACCCTCTTTAACAGGGGTAAAACGTGTCCGTTTCTCTTCCCTGCAGTGGAGGAAATTCATGGCGACCGCTATCAAGATCTCTACCTGTTAAGTGGTAAGGTATGGGATGTTGTAATTGATACCTGTGGTTACCATCCTGCTGCAGTAGGACGCAGTGCGCATTACCTTAATGGTGCCGTCGAGCGCTATATCTTCATTTCCAGTATTTCGGTGTATCGCGATTTCTCTGTGCCGCGTCTTAACGAATATAGTGAGACACGCAGCTGGCCAGAGGATGGAAATCCACAAGATATGTCGGCAGATACTTATGGTGCTCGCAAGGTCCTTTGTGAGCTCGCTGTCGACGAGGTTTTCGCTGGCAGGTCTCTGCACATCCGCCCAGGAGCTTTAGCGGGGCCCTATGAGTCTTTCGGTCGAGTGGCTTACTGGCTCCAAAGGATGGCTAGAGGAGGACAGGTGTTGGCTCCCGGAGACCCTAGACAGCCATTACAACTTTTAGATGCTAGAGATTTAGCTTCTTGGATCGTGCGCATGGCGGAGTGCAAGCAGACAGGTATCTTCAATGCTGTGGGACCTCCGAAGCTGTTAACCTTCGAAGAATTTTTATATACCTGTCAAAAAGTGGTGAAGGCGGGGAGTGCCATAAAGTGGGTATCAGAGCAACGCCTGTTAGCGGAAGGGGTTCGGCCATGGACTGAGCTGCCTCTTTGGGTACCGGAGTTTCTGCGCGGTTTGCAAGAGGTACGTGCACAAAAGGCTTTCGGGCAAGGGCTTATCTGCCGTCCCTTGGAGATGACGCTGCAAGATACCTGGGAGTGGATGCAGGAGGCTACTCCGGTTTGGCCGGAGCAGCCTTGGCTTACACCAGAGCGTGAAGCCTTCCTGTTGTCTTAATGTGTTGATAGGCTTGGAGGGGCAATTTACGCCCGAGGACAACACGTATGACTGCACGCGTCAAAAAGGCCATGCTGGTGAGTTCGTTGCCTTTGGCTAAGCTCAGCTGAGCGCGGCATACCTCTAACACTGTCAAGCTTGAAGTGACCATCAACCTTCCAACCGGCCCAACTAACACCTCTGCCAAGAGGTAGGTGAGGCATACCGCAGCGCCTACTAGGTGCGTATTCATCATGCTATGGTTGCCTGCAAAGGTATTCAACGCTAGAGCATGAACGTTGTCGTACAGGCCAATAGCACAGTTAGCGATGTGTGCTTGGTGGAACCAGAAGATAAATCCAACAGCTAGAGATACAGCAATGGCAGTGTCTGTAAGTGCTTTGGCTGCTGCTTGGCATTTGCCATGACGCAGGTGTTCAACGGTACCCTTCAAAGAGGCCCAGCCTTTCATTCCATATTCGACAACACTGATCGTCTGATAGCCGGAATCAAACAAATCCCATACCACTAGAGCATAGTCTTTTGTAAAGGTTAGCGATACCCTCGCCGCATCTTGCCAGATTCCATGTCCTTGAGGTAATAATCGTTCGTATATTGTTTCCATTATAGCATCCTGATATTATATTAGAATTATGTATGATATTACTAATTATGTTTATTGTCAAATAAGTTTATTTGATCTTAATTTTATTGAAGTAAGAAAATTTGCTGTTATGGACATCAGCAGTTCCCGCTAAAATTTTTACCACAGAGAACACAGAGCGCACAGAGAGGGAAATGGAAAAAGCTAAACACAATATTTTTTGAAAATCGAAAGGGATTTCTCATTTTTTATTTTTTCTCTGTGCACTCTGTGGTGATAAATTCCTAAAAGTGAGTGGATAATATTTAGCGGGAATGGCTGTATGGACATCCACCTTAATCCGTCATGTCCATTGAGTGCATTACGTCCATCGTCCATGATCGTGAAAGAACAAAGGTCATTGCAAATTATGAGAAGCAGTAGGCAGAATCTCGGCTAGAGTCAGATAAGGAGGAGATGATGGCAACGATTACTATTCGAGGGAATGCGATACACACAGCAGGAACTTTGCCAGCAATAGGCAGTGTGGTGAAGGATTTTGCGCTAACAAAGGGCGATCTAACAGAGGTCTCGTTATCCAGCTTTGGATCAAAGAAAAAATTGCTAAATATCTTTCCTAGTCTAGATACCCCAGTCTGCAGCTTGTCTGTTAAGAAATTTGCAGAGCAGGTCAATGGGATCCCCAATGTCGTGACGTTGAACATCTCAAAGGATTTACCTTTTGCCCAAGGACGTTTTTGCAAATCCGAGGGTGTGACGGGTGTCGAAACCTTGTCGGCATTCCGGAGCTCTTTTGCTAAGGATTACGGCTTAGAGATCACCGATGGACCGTTGAAGGGGCTATGTTCCAGAGCTGTCTTGGTATTGGATGAGCACAACCATGTCATCTACGCTGAGCAGGTGCCGGAGATTTCACAAGAGCCCAACTATGCTAAGGCGTTAGAGGCCCTTCGTCATCATACGTAACCCTGTGTTTATACCGTGAAGACAACCATGCCTGCTCCGCTTCTTAATCGTCTTGAAGGCTCCGCTACACATTGCTTTCCACAGAAGAAGGAAGCCGCGCATCTTCGCGTGATTAGCTACAATATCCGTATTGATCACGTTGAGGATCGCAATACACATCACTGTTGGTCTGAGCGCAAGGCGATGGTTGCTGGGTTGTTGATGGCGTATGCCCCGGATATCGCCGCTCTTCAAGAGGTGGATAGCCACCAGGCGGATGATCTCCACAAGCTATTGCCTGGGTATGCATTAGAGGGATTTCCTGCTGGTTTAGGCCATGCGGGGGAGGAAAGATTACTTTTTATCTATGACCCAGAGCGTTTTGATCTACAAGAAAAGGCTGTTTTTTCCCTCTCTAGAACCCCTGAACGCGCCGCGAAGGACTGGGATGCCCGTTACGCCCGTTCGCTTATCTACGGTAAGTTTCGCATCAAGAGTAACAATGCGCTAATCGCTATGTTCAATACTCATTTTGACCATGTGGGACAGCAGGCGCGTGTTCATAGTGCTAAGGTGCTATTACAGATTCAAAAGGCCTTGGCCGGTAGCTTGCCGCGTGTTGTGCTGGGCGACTTCAATTTCTTTCCTGGGGCAGGAGGCGAAGATGTTTACCATGACTTTCTGGCTCCATCGTCTGGCTTACAGGATGTTCGAGATAGTGTTGAGGGGTCTTTGTATGGGCCTGATGGCACTTGGATCGGCTGGGAAGGCGAACCCTCTTGTGCACAACAGGGTACCGCAGGTTATCGTCTAGACCATATTTTTGTTGGAGGAGCCATCAAAGTGGCTCAGACAGGGGTATTAACGGCATCTTTCAGCCCGAACGGTCAGCTGATGCCCGATTACCTGCCTGTGCAAGACCCTATGCGTCGTTTCCCTTCGGATCACCTGCCTGTCATTGCTGATATCGTCATATAAAGGACATATTATGTTTCCTGTCGCTCTTTCAGTTCATATCGAGGTATCGCCAAGAGGCATCTCTTCCCTCAAATTTATCAAAGCTACAGCGCCTGGATTACGCTGGACCATCGCTGGCGATACTTGTTGGAATCAAGCGATCAACGAGTGGATGAAGGCTTACGCTGCGCGTCGTCAACCAGACTTGCAGCTTCCCTTCGACTTATCAGCTCTGCCCTCGTTTTCTCAGTTAGTTCTTGGTGCCTTGCAAGAGATCTCATTTGGTGAAGTGCTATCCTACAAGGAGGTAGCAGAACGCTTGGGCAAGCCGCGGGCTGCTAGGGCGGTTGGCAATGCGTGTGGGCGTAATCCTGTTCCTCTCATGATTCCTTGCCACCGCGTTATCGCATCCGATGGTGGATTAGGTGGTTTCTCTCTGGATCCCAACATCAAGACATCCCTCTTGGCGTTTGAAGGAGCAGAAGTTGGCACGTCATTGGCATAAAGATTCCTAAAAATCTTTAGTTACCACGGGGGAGGATGCTATGACACATGAAGAATTGCTTCGAAAAATTGCTTATCAAGAATTTCTTCAAGATCAACTGACAACAGAAATGACGATGTTGGATGAGCTGCTGCGAGCGACGGGTTTCCCTCGTGGCATCCACTCTGTTAAGGAGGTCGCTCTTGAGATGCTCGAAGAGCAGCAAGCTCAAGAAGGGAATGGATAACAGCGTTGTTGCATCGTTTACCTTAGGGCAATGGGAGAACCTATCCAACTAAATTTGATCGGGTGAATCGCAAAAAGCCATGATTTGAATGATACAATGATAGGAATGATAAAAAATATCATTCCTATCATTTTTATTTTTCACTTATTCTTTATCTTAACTTAATTATTTATGTTTAATTTTGTATTTTGTTAATGATAATTCATTTCGTATATTTGACCTGTTTTGATTAAGGAGAACCATGAAAATGACACAACAACACATTGACCAAGAAAAGGCTATTCGAGCATTGACGGCGCGGGTAGCGCGGCTGGAATCGATTAATGACCAACTGATGACTGAATTGCAAGGTATCGATCAGTTGCTTCAGCAGGCTGGCTTTGATGAGGGATTGGTAGCGATCAAATTGGCAGCGCGCGAGGTAGCGGAAGACATAGGTAATGTTCACTAGAAATTGGCGTACATGTTCACCCGTTGGCATTCTGTTCGCACTAAGCTAACAGATTCTGATCACAGCAGAGGGAGGGGGAATTATGGGAAGCAGCAAAAGAGAAGAAGAGCTGTTAAAGAAGTTGGCAGAGCTAGAGTTTGCCAATGATCAACTTGTCAGTGAGTTAGGCTATCTGGATAGTCTTATGCGTTCGATAGGTTTTACCGACGGGCTAGCTACGGTGAAAGCAACAGCCCGGGAGCTGTTGGAACGAGATGACACCGACGATCACAAACCCGAGGCTGCGGCATAATATTGACAGCATGGACGGAATGGACCTAATGAGGTAATTGCAGAAGTCCATTTCGTCCATCTCCATCACCCTTACTTTTCTTTGGTTTTGCCCCAGCTTTTGTCTTTGGCGTAATGGTACCACTTACGAAAGGGTTTATGAGCGTTTTGTTGGCTCACTGGCCGTAGGCGCGATGCCTGTCGACATGAGTCTTGGCAGCAGCCTGAGTGAGTTGTCAAGCATTCTGGACAGCACAAGAACAGTGCATTGCAATCCATGTTCGCACAGTTGTAGTAAGATTCGCTCGGCTTACCACAGTGATGGCAAATACCGACAGAAGGTGTATCGTGGTCACCCATCGGTACTGTCAGGCGGTCGTCAAAAACAAAGAGTTTGCCTTGCCAATGGTCTGCACCTACTTCTTCCGCGTACTTAATCACGCCGCCATGGATCTGATAGTCTGTTTCAAAACCTTGTTGCATCATCAGAGACGAGAATACTTCGCATCGGATGCCACCTGTACAGTACATCATCACCGGTGTTTGTTTGGGGTCATAGCGCTCTTTGAGTCCTTGTAAGTAGCGGGTGAACTCGCGGAACTCATTGCAAGGAGGAAGTTCAGCGTTAGCAAAGTGGCCCACTTTGCATTCGTAGTCATTGCGGACATCGAGAAGCAGCGCCCCTGTTTTTTCGTCCAACATCTTCTTCCACTGTGTAGGTGAGACATGCTGGCCACGTTGAGAGAGGTCGATATCGCAGTCGACGGCCACGAGCTGCTTACGGTACTTGACGGTGAGGCGAGGAAAGGCGTGTTCGTGGTGAAGCTGGATCTTGATGTCAGCATTTTTGAAGGGTTCGCGTTCCCTCAGCCATGTCACATAGCGCTCGACATCGTTGTTGGCTAAGCTCATCTGTGCATTAATGCCTTGCTCAGAGATGTAGATACGCGCTGTCGCGTCCAGTTCTTGCAGAAAAGCTTTTTGTGCCACAACTTCAGCATGTGGGTCAGCCACCGGTTCAAAAGCGTAAAAAGCCAATACAGAATAATTTTTTTGTTCGCTCATAGACTTTCACTGTTAGGTTTTGACAGAGTATAGCTGGTCTACGCGATTTCTTCAACGCACTAGCAAAAATTGCCATGACCTGGCATAGTTACACTCAAAGAAACTGAAAAATTGAGACATTCCACAGCGAGGAGAAAGCATCATGGCAGACGCATTGAAGTACCTTAACGACGACAATTTTCAAACAGAAATTGCACAAGGGGTAACGTTAGTCGATTTCTTTGCTGACTGGTGCGGTCCTTGTCGGATGATGGAACCGATTATTCATGAGCTTGCGGAAGAGCTGAACGGCCAGGTCAAGATCGCTAAGTTGGATATCGAAGCAGCTCAACGTACCACAGCTACGCTACAGGTCACTTCTATCCCAACTATCATCCTCTTCAAAGATGGCCGTGAAGTCAATCGTGTCGTTGGCGTCAAAGACAAAGATACCCTCAAGCGCCTCATCCAAAGTGTGTAAAGCCAAGCTGGCGCCACGCTTCGTAGACGACGATACCGACGGAAGTCGCAAGGTTAAGGCAGCGTTTGTCGGGAAGCATAGGGATAGTGCGGTAATGTATACCCCAGTTGTCGATTAGCTCTGAGGGTAACCCTGTCGTTTCGGATCCGAAGATGAGAAGATCATCTTGTTCATAGGAAACATCGCTATAACGTGTCGTCGCTTTGCTAGAGAAGAAGTGCACCTGTCCTGAAGCATTCTGCAACAGGGCTAACAAATCATTCGTTACTGTGACAGAGACACCTTCCCAATAATCTAGACCGGCGCGTTTTAGCCACCGGTCATGAATACTGAATCCGAGCGGCTCGATGAGGATGAGATCGCAGCCGGTGACAGCGCAGGTGCGGACGATGTTGCCGCAATTTTGAGGGATCTGAGGCTGATAGAGGACGACTTTCATGATACCCAAAAACAATTTTTCAATTTGGACAGAGATTGGCTCAGTCGCGAACATTTACATTTGTTGGGTATACCTTTGCGCGAACTTCTTACTTCTGTGCACGGTTATTACGAGAGCGTTGTGGTTGTTGTTTAGTCTTGGGCTGCTGCGAGTTGTAGGAAACAGGTTTTAGGAGTAGGCGCCTTGTGCTGAAGTCATCCCCGCTCGCTTCTTGTAGTGGGAGAGTGTCATCAAGGCTAAGATCCCAGCTATCGTTTTCATCATCTTCTTCAATCTGTTGTGCGAGAGGGCGTGGAGCAGGTGCTTGGCGTCGTGGCTGTGCTTTGGTGTTGAGCAGGGAGGGTTGGTTACCTGCATCGACCACTTGGACCTCAAACACAAGTAGTGAATTGGGAGCAAGATCACCGGTGACTCCATAGGCAGCGTCAGGGTGAATGAAGATACGGCGTCTTTCGCCTTCTCTCATGCCGATGACTCCATCGCGGAATCCTGGGATCATGTCATCAAGGGGCACAGGTAGGGCCTGTCCTTGTTCTGTTTCAGCAAAGGCACTGCCGTCGAGGAAACGGCCGGTATATCTCAGTACTGGAACGCTATGCGCTTCTACTTGCCTGCCGCGTCCACGTTGTAACGTCGTAAACTGTACCTTGCCAGGTACCGCTTGGACAACTTCTGTCTTTTTACCATTAGAGAGCATGAAGCTATCGGCTAAGGTCAGGTTAAAGTTAGCGACTTCCTGAAAGTGCTTGTCGCGGAAGTTGGCGACTGCTTCTTCGTACTCTGTTTCTTGCATGGGAGGGGGATTGCCTGTTACGGCATCTTGAATGCCTTTGATGACGGCATCAATATTGAAGTGGATCCCTTGTTTGCTGATGTCCTGTCCAATGAAGTAGCCAAACGCTTCTGACAGCTGCTGGATGTCTTGTCCGGGTTGGCGAGCAGGCATGACGACACGTCGTTGTGGTATAGGTGTATGTGGCTCTTCATCATCTTCAGACCAGCTAATGTCCCCGAATAAGGGTAGGCAGCAGGAAGTGGCAGCCCACACTATAGTCATAGGCCAAAAAGTCCTCATGTGTCTCCTCCGTCAAAACGTATAGTGACCCTCAATGCTAGGGGAAATAAACAATTTGGACCAAGCAAATTCTGTATTTATTCACCTATATCTCATTCGTGCCAGCGCCCGTGTGCGTGCCCGGAGTCCATTCTCAATTGGGCACGCAAACGGGCACGAATGGGCTACCCCTTGAACGCAACCTTGTCTAATGCTAGGTCGTTTGCGATACTGCAACCCCGGGGATTTTCGCGTAGTTCCATAGCGTAACTTCTCAAAAAGTCCTGGCGCGCTGACCTGCTGCGCTGGCCATTCTGGGCGTTTCGCTCCTCAGAAATAGCTGACGCTATTCCCTCGTCGCGAAACGTCCAGACTGTCTCAGC
>CAMFKD010000027.1 GCA_945957095.1 uncultured Chlamydiae bacterium | reverse complement strand
CGTCTATACAAAGTGAAAGGAGACTACCAGCTAACTTTGCGTTCTTTCAGAACTTGTTGTGCCTGTGGCAAGCCACGGCTGGCGGCCTGTCGGTATAAGCGCAAGGCTTCTTCATAGTTGGGTTCAATGCCCCAACCAGCCTCATAAAGACGACCTAGATTGTAGAGCCCATATTCATCGTTTTGATCGCTGGATTTGCGATACCACTTCAGAGCCTCTTGATAACTTTGAGGAACCCCTGTACCCATTTCATACATAGTTCCGAGATTGCTCTGTCCTCTAGAGTTGCCATGGTCAGCACTACGACGATAATAAGTGACCGCCTTGTCAAGATCCTTAGGCACTCCTTGACCTGTCTGATACACGCGTCCGAGGTTGTTCTCTGCCATCGAAAACCCTTGATCAGCGGCTTTTTGATAGTATTGCAATGCTAAGGCATAGTCTTGTTTGATGCCTGTTCCTTGCTCATAAAGGCGAGCTAAGTTGTATTCGCCATAAGGATCTTGCTGCTGCGCAGCTTTGGTATACCATTCTGCCGCTTCAGTCATGTTTTGGGCAACACCAGCTCCTAGCTCAAACATTGCCCCAAGGTTGCTTTGTGCGCGGCCATTGCCTTGTTCAGCAGCTTCACGGTACCATTTTACCGCATCGACATCGCTCTGCGGTACGCCCCAGCCATATTGATAAAGACGTCCGAGGTTGTTCTGTGCGTCGTCGAGCCCTTGAACGGCGGCAGCTGCATACATCTGTGCCGCTTTAGCCAAATCTTTCTGGACCCCTGCACCGGATTCATATAGACGTGCAAGGTTATATTCGCCGAACGCATCTTTCTGATCGGCAGACTTCTGGTACCATTCAGCCGCCTTTGCTTCATTTTGTGGAACACCTTCGCCTAATTCAAAGAGGGTGCCTAGATTGCTTTCAGCTCTAGCGTCGCCTTGTTCAGCAGCTTTGCGATACCACTCCGCAGCCTTTTGTGGGTCTTTCTTAACACCCCAGCCAAATTGGTAGAGACGCCCTAAGTTATTTTGTGCGACGGGCAACCCTTGCTCAGCAGCTTTCTGATACCAAACAGAAGCTTCAGAAAGGCCGTTAGCGTTTCCATGCTGATTTTCCAACATCCAGCCGTAGTTATACTCTCCATAGACATCGCCCTGCTCAGCTGCCTTCTGATAGTAGGTAAGAGCCTTATTAAGGTCTTGAGGAACGCCACGACCGGTTTGATACATCGTACCGATATTATTTTGTGCGACTGCTAACCCTTGTTGAGCTGCCCTTTCATACCATACAGCAGCTTCTTTGAAGTTCGGGCCGTCAAAGCCCCACCCTTTTTCATACATGGCACCAAGGTTATTCTGCGCTTCAGGCAGACCTTGCACTGCGGCTTTTTGATACCATTTTATCGCTTCTTTATAGTCGGTGGGCACGCCCTCACCATAGACATACATATAGCCCAGGGCTTTTTGCGCTGGAGCGTAACCTCCGTCTGCTGCCTTGCGGTACCATTTGGCTGCTTCACTAAAGTCCTGAATCACCCCTTCGCCAAAGTAATAGCGATCACCGATCTCAAACCAATTCTTAATGTCTTTGTCAGAAGAAGTCTCTCCGGGATGCTCAGACGGAGAACCGTGTGTGTCACTGGCATCGCTTAACAGGCTCTCGTCGCGATGCTGTGGGTGGTGTTCATCGTCATCACCATGAGAACTGTCACCAGCTTCACTATTCTCATCGTCATCTTCTTCATAGTCATCCCGCAGATGATCATACCGGCTTCCATCCTTATGGTAACCGCCGTGCTCGTCCCTCTTTACAGGGTCATGTCCATCGCTGTCATCTGCTATCAACCACTCTTCACCAAGAAGGTCGGCAACAGCTAACTCCTGCTCTGCCTCCACTTCGTCTTCGTGGGATCCTAAGACATCTTTGGTTTGATGTGGAGATGAAGTGGGCGATACCGATCTGCCTCGTGCTTCTTCACCTTGACAATAGGAACAGAGAGACAACAAAACAGATGTAACCCAAAGAAACCAGCTCTTGCGAATGATCATAAGTAGACCCCTGCTTAAGGTAGAAATGTCTCTTGTAAATTGTTTCAATTTTGTACACGAAATCTCGACGTCAAGCAAGTGTTTTGTAGCTTCTCAAAAAGTCCTGGCACGTGATGACCTAGCAAGCTGAGACAGTCTGGGTGGTTCGCGACGAGGGAATAGCGTCAGCTATTTCTGAGGAACGAAGCGGCCAGAATGACCAGCGTTGCAGGTCAGCGCGCCAGAACTTTTTGAGAAGTTACAGTATTTTCTTGATCTCGACTTTCGCCTGAGAATAGAGGTTACGGGCTTCTGGAAACGTGAGCAAATCACCAGCCGTATCGAGGTCACACCAGCGATAGGCTAGCAATTCCGCCGCCTGAGGAAGCGGCTGCCCTTCAACCTCAGCGAGGTAGTAAGTCACGCTTTTCTCAGTGGGATGCCCATTTCGGAGAAAGTGGTAATGCTCAACAAAGGTGCGTTCGCTTAAGAGATGGACGACGTGCAGCTGGGTTTCTTCTAGGAGCTCACGCTTAGCACACTGAAGTGGCGTCTCGCCAAGCTCCATGCGCCCTTTGGGAAATGACCAATGACCATGGGAATGCTGCACTAGCAGCACTTCTCCATGGCCATCGTTAAACCGAACAGGGATAATTCCGTAGGATGTTTCCCTTCTCTCTTCACCCATTGAAGGGAGCAAACAGGATAGCGGCATTATGGCCGCCAAATCCGAAGGAGTTGGAGAGTGCCACCTTAACTTTCTTCTCTTTCGCGGCTGTCGGAATGTCTAGATCACTGCCCATCTCATTGTTGTCTTGGTTGAGGGTGGGGTGAAGGATTCCATCCATAATGGCTTTAACACAAACGATAGCTTCAGCGCCGCCAGCGCCGCCCAATAGGTGACCAATCATCGACTTTGTCGCATTCAGAGTGATTTTCTTGACATCGGGGAATACTTGCCTAATCCCTTCAATTTCAACGGCATCGCCCTGTGGTGTCGACGTGGCATGCGCGTTGATGTAGTTGACATCTTCAGCCTTAACACGTGCATCTTTGAGGCCGTTGCGCATGCAGAGGGCTACGCCGGCTCCATCGGGACGCAGCTCGGTAATGTGGTGGGCATCGCAAGAATAACCACCGCCGAGGTACTCGGCATAGATGGGCGCTCCGCGCTTTTTAGCGTGCTCTAGACTCTCTAATAAGAGAATCCCAGCACCTTCTCCCATGACAAAACCATCGCGGTCACGATCCCAAGGTCTTGAAGCCGTCTGAGGATTTTCGTTGCGACGCGATAAGGCTCTGCAAGAACAGAAACCAGCCAATCCCGCGACGTTAATAGGAGCTTCGACACCGCCGCACAACATGAGGTCTGCCTCGCCGCTGCGGATGTGGTTAGCAGCAGCAATGATGGCGTAGTTACCCGTCGCGCAAGCGCTCGAGATGCAGTAGTTAGGTCCCATAAACCCTAAATCCATCGCTAGCAGAGCACCGCCCATGTTAGTAAGAGTGTAGGGAATAAAGAAAGGCGACAGCTTGCTGTGTCCACGTTCGAAGAGCACTTTGATATTATCTAGATAGACAGACATACCACCCATCCCAGAACCAATCAGCACGCCGCAGCGCTCTTTATCAAACTTTTCCAGGGCAGCTACATCAATGTTTCCGTATTGTAATGCCTTTTTGCCGGCAACGATCGCATAAGCCATGTATGTATCGATACGCCTACGGAGCTTCTTATCGATGAAGCCTTCATCATCAAAATTAGGAATGCTAGCGGCAAAACGAGTGGGGTAATCGTCACAGGGGAAGCGGTCGATGGGGCCAACACCGCTCTTTCCGGCCAATAATTCTTGATAAAAGACATCGACGTCGTTGCCAAAACAAGAGACTATCCCTAGTCCTGTGACAACAATTCGCTTCCTATCCATAAGTCTCCCGCTTGTTTGCGTGTTAACCCGTTAAAAGTCCTCGATGCGATCGCTGTCGCTACCCGCTTCCATACAGGGCAAATCGACAATCTTGCTGTCGCGCCACACCTCTTCCAAGCCATATCTCTCACGTACTGCCGGCTTAAATAAGTGCACCATTATATCGCCATAGTCCACTACGACCCAATCGCCGTCGCTCCCCCCCTCTAACTGATAGGGTTGGCGACCAAGCTTTGCCATGCGATCGATGACTTCGTTGCAAATAGCTTTGAGTTGCCTCTCGACACGCCCTTCAGCAATGACAAAGTAGGAGGTCAAGGTAGAAATCTCTTGTACATCCAACACCAGGATGTTAAAGCCCTTTTTATCCTGGATAGCTTTCACGATTTCTTCCAAGGGTGGCAAAGCCTCTCCTGTCGTAGCGCTTCTTAAAGCCTAAAAGTATAGATGATGATTATAAATGTAGTCTACCACTTTTACAGGGAGTAGGTGACCACAGTAGCGCTTTGCAGCCAGACGGCTTCGAATCTCCGTGCTACTGATGTCCATCATCGGGACGATTGTCTCTCCACGAGCTAGCGCAGAGATGACTGCCGGACTGGCATTGGAGGATGGACGAAAGGGAAAACCGGCGCGGCAACCGACCAAAGGCGGTGCTAAACGCACCACCTCGTCAGGCTCGCGCCAACTGCCAATGAACTGAGCGGTATCGCTACCCAAGATCAGGCGCAGTCGCCGTGGATGGGGCGCCGCTGCTTCAAGAGCGGCTAGATGGCGAAGAGTATCGACAGTATAGGAAACTTCGGGGCGACAGCATTCCCAATCGATGACGCGCAAGCGAGGCACGCCTTCCGCAGCTAGCTGCGTCATCGCTAGCCGGTGTTGCGCTGGAGTGCTGTCTCGTTCCTGTTTGAAGGGGCTCGCCCAAGCAGGGCACAACCACACCTCTTCAAGCTCATGCGACTCCATCATCGCAATAGCCAGGTTGAGGTGGCCGAGGTGAGGGGGATCAAAAGTCCCCCCTAAAATGCCTATTTGCTGCGGAAAATGACCCATCAGCTCAAAAATAAGATTTCACGGTACTTAGGCAGTGTCCATAGCTCATCGTCAATGAGCTCTTCCAGCTGATCCGCGCAATGGCGTAACTCATCTCCCAGCGGAACCACCTGGTCACAGAAGGCCTTGGGCCGCTTAGCTGCTGGGAAGGTATAGACCTTTTCACGCGCTGCATCCAATTGGTGGCACACTTTAGAACCCTTTTCGATCAAGCCATTGATACGCTCGAGCAAGCTTCTCTGCTGACTAAACTCCCCTTTTGCGCCCAAGATCGCCTTAGCGCTCTCGATGCTCTTACTGATGTTCCGCTGGTACTGTAAAGCCGCGGGCAACACAGAAGTGGTAAACAATTCGCTATGAACCTTAGCTTCAATGTCAATATTGTGACCGTACACCTCGGTGAAAACTTCAAAGCGACTCAGCAGCTCCTCTTTGGTCATCACTCCTTTAAAAGCCTTAACAGCCTTATCGGTGATCAATTCGTCAAACGCATAAATCGATTTTGTAATGTTAGGTAGACGGCGTTTATTGGCCTCCTTGGCCCATGCTTCGCTGTAGTTGTCTCCTGAGAAGCAAACATTTCGCGCCTCTTTCAAATATTTTCTTAACACTGGAACAATATGTGCTGACAAGAACTCATGGGTTGGCTTGGCAGGCTGGCGACCAATGGACTTCTCGATATCTCCTAGAATTGCTTCAAGGGCATCCGCGACAATACTGTTCAGGGTGGTGATAGGGAAAGCTGGGTTTGAGCTGCCGCCGACAGCGCGGAACTCAAATTTATTTCCTGTAAAAGCGAATGGAGACGTGCGGTTACGGTCGCTATTATCTTTAGGCAGCTCGGGAATCAAAGGAACACCGAGATCGATACCGGCCTTCTTTTTGTCACTCTTATGCTCGCCAATTTTGATGATGTTGTCGATGACTTTATCGAGCACATCGCCAAGATAGACGGACATGATAGCTGGTGGCGCCTCATGGCCACCAAGGCGCAAATCATTGGAGGCAGAGCCAACAGAGCTCCTCAGCAATCCTGAGTAGGTGTACACTGCGTGTAACACAGCTGTCAGCAGAACCAAGAAGTGCCAGTTGTTTTCTGGCGTATCTGTAGGGCTGAATAAGTTGATTCCTGTATCTGTCGCTAACGACCAATTGGCGTGCTTGCCAGAACCATTGAGGTGGGCAAACGGCTTCTCATGCAGCAGGCAGCTGAGCTTATGCCTAGCGGCCACCTTACGCATCAGTTCCATAAGCAAGATGTTATGGTCGACAGCAACCGAAGCCCTTTCGTAAACCGGTGCTACCTCATGCTGAGAAGGGGCAACCTCGTTATGGCGTGTTTTGACAGGGATGCCAAGTTCAAAGGCATGCCGTTCAAAATCATTCATGAAGGACAACACACGCTCCTTAACAGCTCCAAAATAGTGATCTTGCAGCTGTTGTCCCTTGGCGGCTGATGCACCAAATACTGTGCGGCCAGTGAGCACCAAGTCTGGACGAATATCGCGCAAGACGCGGTCAATAATGAAATATTCCTGTTCAAATCCTAACGTGCAGAAGACAGAACGTGCAGGAATACCCGTCAGCTTTAACAGGCGCAACGCAGCATCACACAGCCTTTTCTCAGAACGCAACAGCGGCAGCTTATGGTCGAGAGCGTGACCACCCCATGAGAAGAAGACCGAAGGGACGCATAACGTCACATCAGTGGCACCTTTCC
Organism: uncultured Chlamydiae bacterium; assembly: GCA_945957095.1. Taxonomy (GTDB): domain Bacteria; phylum Chlamydiota; class Chlamydiia; order Chlamydiales; family JAJFMA01; genus CAMFKD01. The sequence continues at coordinate 7,444 of CAMFKD010000027.1, read as the reverse complement.
ACACAAAGACCGGTGAGGAGGGGTCCCAACCTGTATATCCACGCGCTTCAAAAGTACTGCGGAGGCCACCCGAAGGGAAAGAGCTAGCGTCGGGTTCCCCTTGAAGCAGCTGATGCCCAACAAAACGTTCGATCACGCGATCAGGTGAATGCCAATCAATGAAAGCGTCATGCTTCTCAGCTGACATGCCTGTCAGCGGCTGAAACCAGTGTGTGTAGTGGGTTGCTCCTAGGCTGATGGCCCAATCCTTCATGGCTCCCGCAATGGTATCGGCATGCTCTGGACGTATCTTCTCCCTGCCTTCCATCGCATTGATGACATTGTCATAAACCGTCGGAGGCAACATACGTTGCATGACGTTGCGATTGAAGACGAAGACGCCAAAGTTCTCCGAAAGGCTCTTCCGTTCCCGATCGTTTTGGCGGCACAAAGGCTTAGGACCGCGTTCACTGACCACTTCGACGGCTTTCATGCGGATATTCATGACTTAAATAACCTCCCACCCTTCTTGAATAGATGCAGCAAGTAACCTTTTATCAGGATTGACAGCGATCGCCCTTCCACCAGCTCGTAAAAAAGGCAAATCCATACTGCTGTCTGAGTAAACCGTGGTAGCGTCCAAGCCAACACCAAGATTTTGCACGAGTGCGCTCAATAATGTCGCCTTATCAGGGCCGTCGAGCACCTGTTCAATGCTTTCGAAGCAACCCTGGCTATTAATCGAATATTTGGTGCCCTGCCAGTGCCTAACACCTAACCGCTTAGCAATCGGTGCGACTAAAAAGTCGGGGGAACTGGAATAGATAGCGGTCACATGGTCGCGGCTCTGTGCCAAGCGGAGCCTATCCAAAGCTGGCTGATAGATCATGCGATCGAGATACTCATCGAGAAAAGACTCTACCATCCCACACACTTGGTGTGACAATCGACCTTGAAGTAATAACTTAAAGGACTTGTGGTGTAAGTCCTGAACAGGCATTCTGAAAAATCTGAAACGCAAGTAGAACAGAATCAACGAGAAAAAGGTAAGTGCACCTAACACCTTTTTGCGGAAGAGATATTTGCCGAAACTAAAGCTGGCATTCCCAGAAATGAGGGTATGGTCGAGATCAAACGCATCGACATAAACACCCATTGCTGAAGCCACCCTCCCATCATACAGTAAGCATCTCCGCCTAGATCTTCGCTTCCAGATCGGCTATCTTCTCTTGGATCTCTTGGATGGAATGCTCCGCTTTCTCAAGCCGCTCCCTTTCCAAGCGCTGTTGCTCATTGAACTGCATCGCCTGTTCAAAGTCAAGTCCCGAACCACCTAATGCTTTGCGATACTGTTCCAACTGCGCTTTGATCTCGGCTCGCAGAGCGAGGTGCTCTTTGAGAATATCTTTAAGTTCCTGCAATGCATGTTGATCCGCCACAGGTAAGTTCATCAACGCCTTGGCTTTCTTGTCAGCCAACAGATCGCGGACAGGCTTAAGGAGCCGTTCTAAATCGGTGCGTTCAGAGCGAGTAATACCTTTGTCTGCACTATCGGAAAGGATGGCATCGCGCTCACCAGCAACAACCTCAACAGTCATTTCCTCTGCATCTGTCAGCAGTTTTTCAATGCGTTGTCGTAGAGCTACTACCTTAGCCAAACGCTGCTCTTCTTTCTCTCGCCCCTCACGGCGACGATGTTCCTCGCCCTCACGAATTTTCCCTCGGATAGGCTGATAGGCTTCTTGCAAGCACGCTCGCAATTCCTGTACCTCTTCTCGTCCAAGCTCCACGCGACGCATTTCAGCACTGATGCCATCGAGCTGCTCGTGAGCTTGCTGAGGGGTAAGGGTGCCTTCCTGAAAGGCTTTTACTTTCTCCTGAATTTTCTGCTGTAGGTCGACAACATGCTGTCGATAAGTCGCCTTCTGCTTAAGGCGTTCCTTCTTGCGCTCTTTCTCCCCTAACTTGATCTTATTCCAGCATTCGCTCAAGTGTGTTCGAGTCTGGGTGAAGCTCCGCGTATTGAGCGTAAGATACTTGGCAATGGTTTGCAACGCCTTGATCTCCTCACGCAGCGCAAATAGCGACTCTTCTAGCACCTCTTTGTTGAAGTGGCGATTGACGAAACCATCGACATCAATGATGAACTTGTCACTGACTTCACGGATGAGTTCCTTGCGACGTGGAAAAACGTGATCGCCAGCGGCAGAGAGTCTTTGAAAGAACTTATTCTTCTGCCGTACGCGCATCTCCGTCTTAATCAGTTCTTTGCGCAGTGCATTGATGCGGGCAGCCTCAGCGTTGAGCAACAACAATTCCCGTTGTGCACCACGATAAAAGTCTAGATGTGGTTCCAATGTATGGCTCTGAACACCAAAATCAGGCAATACTGTCTGCTCTAGCCGCTCAGCGAAAGAACCTAGCTGCTCCTCAAGGGCCTTAATCGCCATCTCGATTTGTTCCACAGCAAACGCCGTCTGCTCATCGAGAATTTCCTTCAGGCGCCTAGCTTCTTTAGTGAGATCTGTATAGCGAGCCCAGAGCTGTGCACGTATTGCGGGCGCTACTTCACCTTTAAAGTACTCTAACGCCTGCTTACGCACCTCCCAAAAGCTCTTGAAGTGAGGCGCTCCCACCTGGGCAAGAGAACGCTCCATGAAGTCCAACGCCAGCTGCAGCTTAACTTCCAATGCCTCTACCTTTTCTAGCTCCGCTAAGGCAGCCTCCAAAGCCGACACTTCGCGGTGCTCTACCACCTTAGTATCAGCGGAAGCTTCCGTTTCAGCAGGCGCCACCTCAGGTGCCATTGCCTTTTCAAGAGTCTTCTCAGGCTCGACCGGTACACTGGCTTCTAAGTCGCTCATCGTCGGATGTCTTCTTTTAAAAAATAAATGATAGCTGATGGGTTGATTGTTAAGGCATTGTAGGAGAGCGATCCTTTTCGGTAAAGGATTTTTGCGACAGACAGCCATTCTCGCTAAATATTATTCACTCATTTTTAGGAATTTATCACCACAGAGTGCACAGAGAACACAGAGAAAAATAGAAAATGAGAAATCCCTTTCGATTTTTAAGAAAATACTGTGTTTAGTCTTTCCATTTCCTTCTCTGTGCGCTCTGTGCTCTCTGTGGTAAAAATTTTAGAGGGAATTGCTTGCGACAGACTTCTTGCTTGAAGAGAATAGCGTCATACACCCACAATAGAGCGCTACGACGATCCAATCTAAGGAATACCATGGCCAGAATCAGCTTTTCAGAGGGCGTGGATCTCTTCAATCACGCACCGCTAGAGGAACTACAGCAACGCGCAGTCGAGATCCGCAACGCTAAGAACCCACCGAATCGCGTCACATTCGTGCTAGACTCCAATCCCAACTACACCAACGTATGTAATGCCGATTGCACCTTTTGCGCCTTCTACCGCCACCCCGGTGCCAAGGATGCTTATGAAAAGAGTGTAGACCAAGTGATGGAGCATCTCGCCTTCGCTAGACGTGCCGGTCTGACGACTGTACTGCTGCAAGGAGGCCTTAACGATAACCTTAAGCTGGATTACTATGTCGAGGTTGTGCGCCGCGCTGTCCACGACTATCCCGATATCTATCCACACTTCTTTACAGCTCCTGAAATCTGGAACTGCGCAAAAGTGTCTAACAAAACAATCCGAGAGGTTCTACAGGCTCTATGGGATGCTGGCCAACGCACCATTCCTGGCGGTGGTGCTGAAATCTTATCTGAACGCGTCAGATCTACCATCTCGCCAAAAAAAATGGCACCAGACGCCTGGATCGACATCCACCATACGGCTCACGACATCGGCTTCCGCACCACTGCCACGATGATGTACGGACATGTGGAAGAGCCTGAAGACATCGTGACACATTTAGAAACTCTGCGACAAGCGCAAGATGTCATCCCAGGCTTCACAGCCTTCATCCCGTGGAGTTATAAACGCCACAGAACAGCCTTGCGACGTACAGTCAAAAACTGGGCCGGCACCGACGCCTTCTTCCGCATCTTAGCTTTCTCGAGAATCTACCTCGACAACTTCGATCACGTCCAAGCGTCCTGGTTTGGTGAAGGCAAAGAAACAGGAATCCAAGCTTTACACTATGGTGCCGACGACTTTGGCGGCACTGTTGTCGAGGAAAACGTCCACCGCGCAACAGGTCACATCTGCAAAACAGACCACCAAGGGATGCTTGATATGATCCGCGCCGCAGGTTATGAACCCGCACAGCGCAATCCTTTGTACGACATCCTCAAAACATATGAAGGTGTCGATACCGTATATGTTCCTCCTGAAGGACGCGTCAAAGAGGAAGATAAGCTACCGATCTTCGAGGACTGTTGCCAGAAGTGAAATTAAGCCATCACCGCTCATAGTCGCGGATGACGAGCTCCATCGCATTCTCATAGTCGAGAGCATCGACATCCAACCAACGGTAGAGAGGCTCGCGACGAAACCAAGTAAACTGCCTCTTCACATAGTTGCGGCTCGCCTGCATGAACTTTGACATAAATTGTTCAAGGTCTTCTGCCGTACGTGACGTAGCCAAAAACTCCAACGCCTGGCGGTAACCGATCGCCTGACTGGCAGCGCTATTCTGCTTCAGCCCGAGCTCTACAGCACGTTCGACCTCCTGCAAAAAGCCCGCTTCCATCATTCGCTCACAACGCTGTTCCACACGGCGATAGAGAATCTCCTTGGGCCTAGTGAGAAACCAGCAACGAAAATCATATTTTTCAGGATGACACCCCGCCTTCCATGGGATGCTGCTGACCTTCTGTCCGGTCATCTGAATGATTTCTAAAGCCCTCACAATTTTATGTCGATCACGAGGCGTGATCCCCTCCGAGTACTCAGGGTCTAAGCCGCGCAGCTTCTCATACATTGCTTCAGGCCCCTCTTCAATCATCTGTGCCTCTATCATCGCCCTGACGACAGGATCAGGCGGCGGACCTGCCGGCGGGCCATAGATAAGAGCACGGAGGTAGAAGCCCGATCCTCCGACAACAATGGGAATCGCTTTATGTTCTAAGACCGCTTCGATCGCCTTGGTGGCTGCTTCGTAAAACTCGACGACAGAGAATTGTTGTGTGATATCACATATGTCGATGAGATGGTGAGGCACCTGCAAGCGCTCTTCCATCGACGCCTTAGCGGTGCCGATGTCCAAGCCGCGATAGACCTGCATGGAGTCGCCAGCAATGATCTCGCCCCCCATCTGCTTTGCTAGCATTAGGGCAAAGTCTGACTTACCGCAAGCTGTAGGCCCAGAGATGACGATGACTTTCTGTCTACTTTTAGGAGGTGGCTCGACAGCTTCCTTTTGCGCCTCAACGACGAGATGGTATAAGGTTTGTCCAACCTCTGATGCCCCCAAGGAACTACCGCTCATGATAACCTAACCATCTAGCTAGAAGGATCTTAATGCCTCATCCTGAGTTGGAAAAACATCGAGCACGCCATCAAAGCCCGATATCTTCAGCACATCCATCACCCCATCGTCAACCGAACACACGGCCAGCTTTCCAGAAGCATCGCGGCAACGCTTAAAGATCGCGAACAGCATACGCATCCCAGCGCTGCTAAGATAGTTGACACCGGTAAAGTCTAATAACACCTTAGGTTCTTCTTTATCGATAAGTGCTAGCAGCTTTTGTTCTGCAGGGGTTGCAGAGACAGCATCAAGCCTACCAACCACGCGCAGTAGCAGCACCTTGCCCCTCTTCTCGTGTTGTATCGTGACCATCTCGGGCATGGCAGCTCTCTCCTCTGTACAGGTTCACTCACTATCCGGCGATAGCCTTGCGATGCAGCAACGGTTCGAGACACTCGAGGATGCGGCGCTTTACCACTTCCAACGTGCCGCTGATGAGAGCGCCGGCCGCTCGGCTATGTCCACCACCACCAATAGAGCTGATCACAGGACTGAGATCCAACTCAACCGTACTGCGCAGGGACACCCGCACTTTGCCCTCACCCACCTCGCGAAGCAAGACGACACACTCGACACTGCCTACTGACTTATCAAACTCTAAGATATACTCAAGATCCAGGTTTTCCAACTCGATAGCGCCCACACCAACTGCCTGGCAATCAGCCAAACGCAACTCTTGAACCAACACCCTGTTATCAAGGTGAAGCTCCATGCTTTGTAGAGCGCGAGAAAAAATCAATACCTGCGCAAGCGATAGCTGCTGAAAGAGCCTAGCGTACATATGGTCGGGATCCACACCCAACCGTATGCACTCGTCAGCAATTTTATGCGCTTTACGCGTTGTTGAAGAATAAGAAAAGCGCCCCGTGTCACATAAGATACTGGTGTAGATGCCATTAGCAGCATTGATATTCAGATCAAAGCCACATTCCTTGCATAGCGTATAGATCATCGCCCCCACCGAACAAGCGTGAGAGTCAATGGCGACATGCTGCGCAAAGCAACCGATAGCCTCGTGGTGATCGATACAAACCGAAACAACGCCTGGACGATCCACTAACGTAGCGACAGCACCAATGCGGTCGCGTCGATGAGCGTCTAAGGTGATCACCACCTGCACCTGAGAATAGTCCTTAGAAGAATCATAAGACTCAAATAGATGATGGTAATCAAGAAAACGTAACTTATTAGGCAATGGGCTATCGCAAACAAAGCGCACCTGCTTCCCGCGAGCAAGCAAAAGCTCCATCAACGCACAGGCAGAACCCACCCCATCCCCGTCAGGATTGACGTGTGTGGTCAATAGAAAGTTGTCATACCTATGTAGAATGCGCTTGATGTCGCGCCACATACCTGCCACCTTGTCAGCGAACCCTAAATACTAATCATGACTGGCCACTTCAGCCGTCACCTTCTCTTCAACAGCATGCTTCTCTATAGCAGGATTTGCCTTGTCGAGAAACTGCACACGCTCAGCAGCGACACGCAGTTTACATCTTTTCTCCCCTTCTCGGCTATACCAAACATCCAGCTGCAAGTGTCCTTCTACTAGTACCGGAGAGGAACAATCCAAAGCTCTCACACAAGCTTCTGCTTGCTTACCCCAGACAACGACGTCGACAAAGCACACTTCTTGCTGCCTCTCACCGCTGAGAGTAAAGTATTCGCGATTCAATGCCACTAGTAGATCTGTCACCGACATCCCACCCGGTGTCTTTCTCAACTCCGGCTTACGCGTCAACCGCCCAGCTATGAGAACTCGATTCAATGCAACCATGTCATGCCCTCTCCAAGCAAATGTTTCCGCCGTCTTCTAATTAAAAAGTGAAGGTAACCGCCGCAAAGCGCCATCGCACCGCAGCCCTACCACACCCATGGTGAGGCGGTTTATTACCACCATACTGAAAAGTTTTTTTTATACAAGTAGGAAGAAAGAAAGGGAGTCAGGAGACATCTCCTGCCTCCTGCAGCAATTCCCGCTGGAGTTTTGAACGACAAAAGGCGAAATCTACCACAGAGCC
>CAMFKD010000026.1 GCA_945957095.1 uncultured Chlamydiae bacterium | reverse complement strand
ACAGAGAAAGGATAGGAAAATATCGTGTTTATTTTTTCCATTTCCCTCTCTGTGCTCTCTGTGCACTCTGTGGTGAATTATGCAACAAGGCCCGAAAAAACTACCCCATGAACATATACTCATAGTCAATTTTTCAGTTTGTTTGGGTATAAATCCCAATATTTGTTAGAAGACAAGAATCTATTGACAAGGGAGGCTAGTATGGCTAAGCAGCTGCAAGGTAAGACTGCGCTTGTAACAGGTGGATCGCGGGGTATTGGCGCTGCCATTGCTAAGAGACTGGCACAGGAAGGCGCCAACATTGCCCTTACTTACAGTGCTTCTCCGGACAAAGCGGAAGCTGTCGTCAAAGAGATTCAAAAGTTAGGCGTCAAAGCCTCTGCCATTAAGTCTGATCAGGCTGATCCCAAAAGCATGGTACATTTAGTCAATCATGTCATGGATCAATTTGGGGATATCAACATCTTGGTCGCCAATGCGGGAGTGTTTATCAGCGGCGCCATTGATGATCCCAATGTCGATTTAGCGGCTCTAGAGCGACAACATCTCGTGAATGTAGGGAGCGTTGCGACTCTCGTCCGTGCTGCGGTAGCGAAGATGAAACCAGGGTCTAGAATCATCGTCATCGGTTCCATTGCTGGAGAACGTGCGAGCATGTCCGGTATTGCCGATTACAGTGCGACAAAGGCAGCGTTGATAGGCTATGTCAGAGGATGGTCGCGCGACTTAGGGGCGAAGAATATTACGGTAAACCTGATTCAGCCTGGGCCTATTGACACCGATATGAATCCCCAAGATGGCGACCTTGCCAAGATGTTAATGTCCAAAATCCCTCTTGGACGTTATGGAAAGCCAGAAGAGGTGGCACACGCTGTCGCTTTTATCGCTAGTCCGGAAGCATCTTATATCACAGGCACTGCCTTGACGATTGATGGAGGGTTTATTGCCTAGCCCTTTTGCTTCATCGGTATCGGATGTAACGGTCACGCGTAAGGGCTTTCTATTTGCATTGGGTTTCTTAATCTATGTAGCAGCGCGCTTTTTGCTATGGCATCTGAGTTCTGGCTATCTCATCGATGATGCCTATATCACCTTGCGATATGTCCAAAATCTTGCCGATGCTGGTTCCTTAAGCTTTCATATAGGCGATCATATTTACGGTATTTCCACCATCGCGTATCCGCTGTTATTGGCTGTCGTCAAACTTGTCCTGCCAAACGTTGATCTCGTCGCCATCGATGTCGGCGTGAACATTGCTCTCGAATATCTTTGTCTTGTAGTCCTTATTAGCCTGTTTATACGGCTACACACCTCTACATTTGCCGCACTATTACTTTCTCTAGCGGTGTTATGGAATCCTATTTTCTTATCTAGCTCACAGGGTGGCATGGAAACGCCTCTCTTTCTTCTCTGGTTATTGTTGGCGATGGTTGTGATTGACGAATCACTGCTGTTGGCTGCGTTGTGTGCTGGAATGGCCTTGATGACACGTCCTGAAGGTTCCATTGCCATTGCGATTGTCGCTGCTATCACATTCTTTCGTAGAGGGCCGTTTTCTATTTATCTTATATTAGGAGCAGCTGTGGGGATATTTGCTGCTTTCTATTTTATAGGATTTGGCACACTCTACCCCGCATCCGTAGAAATCAAACACCTTATTGGTGGCAAGGAGCCTTTGTACGCTTTTTTCTACTTTCTAAAGGCACCAGCATTGCTAATTCCTCTTGGTTCTATCCCGTGGCCAATCAGTGCACTTATAGTCTACACTATAGCAGCCTACGGTATTGCTATCTGGCCATCTAGAAATGGGGCGATGATTTTTGGACTTGGGACCATCGTCTTCAATCTCTGTTTATATGGTATCGCTAATCCACCTGTTTGGTTTTGGTATCCAGCCTCCTATGTCACCTTTGTCGCTATTTTTTTCTTCTACGGTCTCTATATTCTATTGCGGCAATCAAGATGGTTAGCCCTGCCTTTACTTCTTATCTGGGTAGCTCTTGATGTGCGCTGGACCTACTTCACAAAGGGAGATCTTCTCGATGTCTATACCCATCGTGTTAGAGAATATCGCGAAGTCATCCAAGAGTTGAAACATCAACATGAATTAACGTCCTCTCAGTCTATTTTTACTCATGAGATTGGAGCAGTTGGCTACTATTCGATGGCTCATGTTATCGATGCTGTAGGATTAATCAATCCATCGCTGGCTCATCTGGGAATCGTTCCCGATGTCCATCAAGGTGTCCATTATGGTTTGGCAACTCAAGCCTTTCTAGAAGAGACCAAGCCAGACTTTATCGTATTGCAAAGCAATCTGATTGCACAGGATGCAAAGGACACCGTTGATCAGCAATACCGCTTTCTCTTTGAGGTTCCTGATAGCGCGATTGACCCATTCAGCGGCAATATTCAAGTCTTCAAACGTATTTATCACTGATTGGCGAGATCGAGAAGTTTGTTGCGTAGATTAACGATATAGGTGTCAAAATTGTAGTGAGAGTGAATGAAGGCTTTGCCATTTGCGCCGAGTTGACGAGCCTGTTTCTTGTGCGTTAACAAATAGTCTATCTTGTTTGCCATTGCCTTGAGGTCCATCCAAGGAATCAAGAAGCCTGTTTCGTTATCTTTCAACCAATCTTTGATGCCGCCAGCATCAAAACCGATGACAGGTAAGCCATAACGCATCACTTCCAATCCCCAAGTGCAGATGGGTTCTGGCCATACCGAAGGAACGATAGCACAGGTTGCCTTGCGATAGTATTCTTGCATTTCTTCATGAGGGACCATGCCTTTAAAATCGATCTTGCTGTCTAAATTCAATGATTGCGCTAGCCGTTGACAATAGGCTGCATGTGAGCCATTCCCTAGGGCAATCAGTTTAAAAGGAGTCTTGACAAACGTTAGGGCTTTGATGAGACAATCCAAGCCCTTGCCACGGATGATTTGGCCAGCAAAAATCAAAATGTTTTCGTCACTAAAAGATGGTCTTGGAGCTTCTGCAGTAAGGTTAACGGGGACGGGAGGAAAGATAAAGATTCGGTCGGCTGGGTACCCTTGGCGCAATAGTTCGTCTCGCATAAAAGTAGTGACGACAAAGGAAGCATCGATTTTTTGGTCTGCGTGAATTAACCGTTGTTGATGGGAATAGCTAACGTATTTAAGGCCATATTCTCCTTTTGTCCTATCGCGTTGTGCAAAAGCTAGACAGGGGAACAAACAGCAGGGACCCGCTTTTTTGGTACATATCTTTCGCGACCATGGGAAGTATTTGTAGGTGCGCATGCAATATACTTCATGGTCGTGGACCATACGTACGATAGGTATCTTGGCTTGCAGTACTGTTTCGATAATGGGGGCAGACAGGCACTTGTGTAAATAGATCAGATCTGGTTTTGTTTCATTGAGAATAGCTTTTAGAGAACTTTGAATGGCCTCGTCAGAAGCATTGAAATCGAGCTGATATTTATGATCAAAGCAGCGATCAAAAGTTGTTTCATCTTTTCCTGTACGTGTCCAGTAGACGATTGATAGGTTGAAAGCTTCCTGTAAATGAGGGGCCGTGACGACGATGTGCTGTTCTGCGCCAGCCATTCGACCATATCTTTCGTGAATAAAGAGGATTGTTTTCTTGGCCATCTGCTTCTACGTATGGACCAGTTTAGTCGGCTTGGTTGTCACCTGTCGACGACCATGTCCTCTCTCGCGCTCTGCTAGACGCACCCTTCTCTCTTGTCTAGCAAGCAGATATTGGCCTACACCGAAACCCATGATGATATGCACCAGCAGATAAACGGCAGTGGCGCGATAAGTGAACTGAAACCATAACTGCGGGACAAGGAAGATGATGGAGAGGGTAGTGCTCATCATGGCGCCCACAGCAAAGCGGTCTGAAGATGCTAAACGATAGAATAGCCCGGTCAGAGCTAGCTGAAAGTAGCGCAGCCAATAGATGGTGAAGACGATCAAGCCGGGATATCCGAGCTCTCCGAGTGTCAGATAGAAGGAGTTGTGGGCGAAGTTGCCCACCTCTGCGTTTGTTAGTGCCGCATAACGCATGATGGAATAGGCAGAGAAGTTGCCCATGCCGACCCCAAAGGGAAAGTCATGTGCCATCATACTGCCTTCATTATCTAAGGCACGGCGGGCATCCCATGCGACCTGAGTGGGGTTTTTGTAGAGAAAGCGTTGCGCTAATGTATTTTGGGCTTTGATCAACATCCCTAGCATAGCGACAGCTCCAAGCATAGGGAAGAAGATGTTCTTTGGACTAAAGTACTTGATGGTGAGGATGGGTACCCCAAACATCAAGGCGACGCCAAAGGCTAAGAGTGCGGAGCGGCTGATCGTTAAAATGATGCAGAGTACTACACATAGCACCAGATACCACACGAAAGCACTCAATAGAAAGCGTCTTGTCGTAAAGGCCAACGGCACCATGAAGGCACCCATCAGCCCGATAAAGGTGTTAAAGTTGTTGTAGTGGCCAATACCTGCTGTCACACGGTTAACGTGGAAGGCATAACGTAATATCAGAGATTTAGCTGTGAAATAGAGAATCAAGAAGGAAAACACAGCGTACATGATCTTGATAAAGTTGTTGTCGCGGCTGAGGTTGACCATCACCCAAAAGATAAAGAGCCCTCTTAACAACTTACTGATCTCAAAAAGAGGGTAAAGGTGAAGAGAGAAGACAGACTCTAGGCTAAGGGCATAGTTGGCACTATTGACCGCATAGGAACTCTGTGAGGCAGCCATGGGATTTGAGGCATGCTGGGGTGTCAAGGACCATGAAATAAGGGCGACCAAAATCATGAGCACTTGCGGAATAACAAGAGGCGGTATCTTCACACGTTCCTTGCGTGGAATATTGATCAGCACATGAATAAACAAAATAACGGCGCACAGGTCAGCAAGAGCAATCTCAAAACCTCTTGTCGCTGTTTTGTAGTCTGGATGTGGGGCGAAGTTGATGCTGAAGTGTTCGATATCACATAACGAAAAGAGCATCAGGGCAAAGATGGCATAGACGCAATAGCGGGAAACGCGGCAAGCGATATAGCCAGACAACAGAAAGATGAACGTGCCAATCCAAAAGACAAAAACTTTCCAGATCATGCGTTAGCGTCCCTATACTGATTCCCTATCGTGAAGAAAGAGAAGTACAGTAAATTCTCTTTTGCTTCAACATATACACATGTTCACGGGGTAGTTCTTTTCGTGAACATGCCCGTGCCCATATGCATTAAGCTATGTGTGCAGGAGGCTTGAGAAAATGATAGGAATGATATAACGATATGAACGATAAAATTAATTCATCAAATGGGGATATAGAACATGTACTTCTCAAGCCTCCTGCACAGATAGCTTAATGCATATGGGCACGCACACAGGCTCGGACTCGGGTTATAGAAGGGGAATATAATCTTAGCTCTAATATTCGATTCCGTCGTATGGTCTGTGATTCAGAGAGATATGCGCGCGAAACAGAGAGGGGGCTTGTGACGATTGAGCAGCATAACGATCAAGACGAATGGTTAGGAGTGCGGCATCTAGGCCGGTATGGCCTTGTTGGGCTGCTTAACACGTCGATTGACTTTGCTTTGACTAATGCCATGGTGATTGCTACCGGTGCCAGCAACGCAGCGGCTCTATTTGTGATTTCGTTGACGGCATGTTTTGTCGCTACTCTCAATAGCTACCGTCTCAATAAATCTTGGACCTTTGGTTTGCGTGGCCAGCAGCTGCCACATACTACATTGCTAAAGTACTTCAGCGTTGCGTTTCTGGCAATGATGGTGAACACTTCTGTCTTTCTATTCGCCTACCAGTTTCTTACAGAGCAGATGCAGATGGGACGGCTGGCATCGATTAATTTAGCGAAGGTGTTCGCTGTGGGAACGGCGGCAATCGTCGCTTTCTTAGGGTTTCGTATCAGCGTGTTCCGACCTGCTGTCGTGGAAATGTTTCGACGCTCATTTCGCTTTGATGTGTTGACGCAGACCACTTCTTTGACCAAACAGTTAACAGTCATCGTTGTAGGTGCAGCAGTCGTCCGCGTCTTCTACCTCATGTTGACAACAGCTGTGAGTGGCGAGGCAACGAATTATGGCTGGGTTGCTCAGTCGATTGCTCAGGGAGACTGGACAGCAGCCCGCTCTGGATGGCTCAACTTGTTTTGCTATTGGGAAGCGCTCTTTCGTATTATCGGTCTAGGGCCCATCCCTGGTGCTATCGCTGCCTCACTAATTCCAGGTGTTTTATTAGTTTGCCCTATCACTTGGTCTGCTCGTTGTCTCTATGGTGAACGTGTTGCTTGGCTTGCAGGGTGGTTGACGGCATTTCATCCTAGACTGATCGCCTATAGTGGTAATGGTTTTCCCGATACTTTTGCATTGCTGTTGCTTTCAGCGGCAGTATCTGTGTTAGTTGCTGCCAGCATCAAAGGAATGAGCTATCGGCAGATGCTGATAGCTGGCCTGTTCTTGGGAGCCTATTTTTGCGTTAATAATGAAGGTATCGTTGTCACTGCTATTCTCCTCCTCGGCTTTGTGCTGTTGGGCAGGCGAGCTAATGTTCCTGTATCATTGCTTCGCTGCAGTGGCTGCTTAGTTGTGGGTTTTATGCTATTTGCTGCGGCTTACTCCAGCTTGACGTTTGCCAAGACGGGCGATAGCGGGTTATTTCATAAACTCTCTATCTTCGAAACCAAATATTCAGTGCAACTTAGCCCTCAAAGCGCTGCTAGAGAGACTTATGGTATCGATAGACAAGATGGTAGTAGTTCATGGGGGCCTCTGACACCACTTGAACACTTGCGGAACTGGGGCGCTAGGTTTCCTGGCAATCTGTTGCATACTTTAAGGACTACGCCAGGCGTCCTTCTCACTCCGATGTGGTTCTTTGCCCTATTGCTCCCTCTATTCTCGGGCAGCAAAGATGGGACTCTATTGCCGGAATGGCCTTGGTTGGTCATGCTATTCTTCCCTTTCGTCATCTATCCTGTCATCTACGTTGAGGCGCGATTCCTATTTCCTGCGATTTTACCTGTCCATCTCTTTGGTGCTGCCGGGTTGGTTGTGTTAGCGGTATTTATCGGAAATCAGGGGTACGCTGCTTATTTCTATCCGTTGGCAGTAGGAGGCGTTCTAGCAGCATGCGCCATCATGGCGATGTGGCGTGGGCATCAACTTGAGCAGGGATATCAATATAATCGTCAGTTGGCATCTTGGATTCAGCAGCATGTTCCAACCGGAGAAACGATCGTTGGTGATGGCTATGGCTTTGTTTCCACTACAGGTTTCTTGGCGCAATACCCCACCGCTAATCGTTTAATTCACTATGATCCACAAAAAGTCGTCGACTTTGTTAAGGCAAAACATGCGGAATGGCTAATTCTCTACGAACCATTTATTGTGAGAGTGAATCCAGAACTCCTTCCCTATTTAAGCCGTGGTATGCCGGAAATGACGTTACAGTATCAGGTGACTGACAACATGAATAGGCGGATACAGGTCTATCGGTTAAATTCTACACAGGAATTTCCGCAAAAAAATAAAGAGCCCCAGAATGGAGCGACAGTGGGTATCCCAGAGCGAAAAAATCCCGGTAGGGGTGGCGCTGCCTTGGGAATTAGCGGGAATTACTGAATTCTACACATTAAGATTGACAACATGATGCGAAATCATTTAGGAATCTAAATCTTTAATTTGCAGCTAGGGCTGGAGGAAATTGGCCATGATCAATGATGCTATGGGTGCTGGTCCTGAAGGCGCCAACGAACGACCGCCTATTGTTAAGGTCAGAAGCATCGAAGACTTAGCAGCGCGTTTTGACCTCGTCAAGATATACCGAGGTATCCTCAGGCGGCTTTGGATTGTGATTCTTAGTGCCATCTTGTTTACGCTAGGTACAGGCTTCTTTGCTAAGAAGATGCAGAGTTCTTATATTGCCGATTCCTATATCATCTTTGAAGTGACCTCCTCCAGGCTAATCCCAGAGAGCTTGCCCATTGGCCACCTCACCTTAGCTTCTGCTGTAGAGATGGTGACATTGCCACAACACCTTAATGCTGTGCGTTCGATTTTGGGGCTTAACCTAACCGAGCAACAGTTGCTCAAGATGATCGATGTAAAGCCACCATTAGGCGACTCCAACCTTATCGACATCACTGTGTCGGCTGATAATCCTAGCTTAGCGATGGATGTCGCCAACACGTTGGCTTCTGTGGTGGTGAAAGATGCTCAAGAGCTAGCTAAAAGACAGCTAAAGGCTTCCTATGATTACCTAGCCACACGTGTACAAAACACACGGGATAAGATTGATCAAAAAGTTAAAGAGATTGCCGACTTTCGCCAACAACATTCCTTTCTAGATGTCACGCCTGATGGTCTTTTGGCGATGCGCAATGCCCAGGATCTAGATAAGCGTTTACAAGAGGCTGTCACCACTTACAATAGCTTACTCATCGAGTATGAAAACCTCCGTCGGGAAGCAAGCCGAATCCCCGATCAGGTTCTCAAAACATCGATGGAAGAAAACCCTCTGAAACAGCGCTTAGCACAAACGCAGATCGCTCTTCTAGAAGCGCGCACGCGCTATGCTCCTGAGAATCCTAAGATCAAAATTTTGGAGGCTCAGCTTCAAGAATTGCAGGCGATGTTAGCTAAACCCGCTCAAGACAATCCGGAGAACCAGCCCTACCAGCAATACGAAGCAAATCCGTTGAAGCAGACGCTGAATATGGATTTGGTTAATCTGCGTGGTAAGGTGCGTTCTGCTCAGAAGCAAAAAGAAGATGTCGAAGTTGAATATGGCCGTATGCAGAAGCAACTGGCCAACTTACCGCAGGAAGAGGCGCAGTTTGGACGTCTTTTAGACCAGAAGACACGTATGGAAGAAGATCTGAAAGACAGTGAAGCTGTCATGAAGGTCGCTGAGATGATGCTGAAGCTGGGTAAGGGCGATCTCGATCTCTACGCCAATGCGACCAAGGCGGAGCCAGATAATTCACTGGTTGTGCAGCTGCTTCCCTTGATAGGATTCCTGGTCGGTATTTTCTTTGGACTATCCTTAGCCGCTTTTCTGGAAATCGTCGACCCAAAAATTCGCACACCAACAGAGGTGGACAACTCCTACAATGTCCCCTGCATTATGACGATTCCAGAGTTGACTGGTATGAGCGCTGGGAAGGCTGAGGAACGCCTCAAGTTCTTTATTAGCTATCTAGAAGCTGCCATCATACGTCAGTTTCAAGGGAGTAGTCACTTCACAGTGGCACTCACTAGCTCGTCGTCAGGCGAAGGCAAGAGTACTCTGACTTACTGCCTCGCGCGTTATTGGCAGCGCTTTGGCAAGCGGGTAGTTGTTGTCGAAATGGATCCGCTTCCAAACCCGATGTTCAATCAAGAAGCAATGCCTTCCCAGGCACTTGAAGAGTATTTAGTGGGTCAAGCTAGTCTGGAGCAAGTGCTACATCAAGGCGAGATCAGTCGGCTAAAAGTTGGTTCTGAGGCTAACATGAAAGAGCTGCTGCGTCGAGGCCAGTTGCCCAGCTTGATGGCTGAGCTACAAAAGCGTTTTGACATTGTCATCATCGATGCCCCAGGCGTTGTTGAGCGCGATTATACATTGGATACGCTGCGTGTTGCCGACGCTGTTCTTTTTGTTATTGGCTCCTGTAAGATGACTAGAAATTATATCGACTCGAGTTTACACGAATGTGATTTGGCAGGGATTAGGCCGTTTGGCATCTTGCTCAATCGCGCATTGAAGATTTTTGTCGATGATGTACGCGTGCAATCGGAGGCACAGCGGTCAAAAGAAGGGATAATAAGTAAGATTAGGTCACTGTTCAGCGGAAAGTGAGATCATAGCGATGATGGTAGGTCTACGGACACATAACAGCATTCTTCAGCGCTTCTGTCTATTCCTACTTATTGTGGTGGGGTGTACGGCGCTTCTCAGTTCTTGCTGCATACGCAAATACGGTTGTTGTACCTATCGCGTCGAGTGCGATAGCTGTATCTGCAAATGTGCTTTTGCTAGGCGCCCTCAAGTGATGGTGCGATATCCCCCTTTTATCATCGATTATGCTCCTGATGATTGTGGAGATAATCAGGAGGCTGTGGAAGAAACGCCTATTCCTCCTGAGTACCTGAAGCCACTGCATCGTGTGACCGAACCCTATATCATCAGTAAAGGGGATGTCTTGGAAGTTTCCATCTTTGCTGAAGATGAAAATGGTTTTGGTGAGGTGGTGGTGGCTCCCGATGGCCGCGTCTACTTTATGTTCTTAGACGGCATTGAAGCTGAAGGTCGCACTTGTGATGACTTGTCCAAAGAGATTGAGAAAGGGATAGCGTCCATCTATACGCATCCGAGCGTTGCCGTAGTTCCCAAAGTTAAGGCAGCAGAATATTATATGATTCTTGGCAAAGTGCTGAAGCCAGGGGTTTACGCTCTCAACACGGCGGTTAATCTTCGCAGTGCTATCGGCCAAGCTGGTGGTCTCGATGACACCAATAGCTATCGAGATACCACAATACGCGTGGCAAACCTTGGCAACTCTTTTGTGATTCGCGACGGCAAGCGGTTAGCGATAGATTTTGAATCGCTTATTCACACCGGTGATGAAAGCCAGAACATCTATTTGAAGCCTGGCGATTACGTTTATATTGCTTCGTCGCTTGACGATCAGGTTTACATCCTAGGCGCCGTCGGTGGTACGATTGTTCCTTATAAGGATAACCTCACCTTGGTAGGCGCTTTAACGCCTTCATATGGGCCAGTCAATCCTGATCCTTATATGCGCGGCAACTGGCGTGAGATCTTGATTATTCGTGGCAATCTTGACTGCCCCTGTGTCATCCGTGCTGATTTCTTGACGATGCTGTCGGGCGACGCAAAGGACATCTACCTGCTGCCTGGCGATATCATCTTTGTTCCTAACTACCAGATGCGCTTTGGCAGAGCTCTCATCAGGTTGGCGGTCGACGCCTTCATCCAGGCTTTCGTCAGCTCTGCCGCTAGCTGGGAAGTAGACAAGATGTTTAACCTGATACCGTAATCGTGATGAACATGTGGAGAGAGGCGATGCGATTCATGACGCGGGGTCCTAGGATTAGGTGGATATTGAGCTTCGTCCTAACAGCGACGGCATTTCTAGCTTTTACAGCACCCCTCACAGCGCAAACATGGCCTCATGAACAGCCTAACTTTTCAGGTGATGATTCCAGTCAGGGTCAGCAAGGCGGTAAGAAGGCATCGCCCGTTCCAGCCTATCAGGCAGCCCCTAACAACACCGCTTGGCGTGGCGGCCAGCAAGGGGCTTCGCAGCGTGCTCAACAACGGTTTGACAATAGTCAAGGATTCGTCCAAATTGACCCGTCTAAGTTGCCTGCTGCCCGCGAAATCCAGCCGATTAAACCTAAAGGTATTTCCGAGGTTAACAGCTCTACTAGCACGACATCTCACGAGGCTGTGACACCAAAGAAAAAAGAGAAACCCACTGAGACGGCTCCTTATCGACTGCAGATTGGAGACCAGCTGACGATTTCCATCTATGGTGAAACGAATACGCAACGTGACGTAACGGTGGATAGAGGGGGGAACATCACTTACCCCATTGTGGGAACCCTAGAGGTTATAGGTAAGACGATTGACGAAGCGCGTCGGGAGATGAACGACCGCATCCGCAAAGTGTATCGCTATACCTTTGTGACAGTGACACCTATGCAGTTTGGTGGTGAAAATTACACGATTCTTGGTTCTATCAACGTCCCAGGCCAAAAGCCCCTTCTCGGAGTCGAAACAGTGCTTTCGGCATTGTGCCGTTCTGGCGGGTTTCCTATTGGGCAATATCGCAATCAGACTGTTGACTTAGCCGATCTCGATCACGCTTTCCTGCTGCGTAAAGGGGAATATGTTCCCGTCGATTTTAACAAGTTGGTGACAGAGGGAGACCTGAGTCAGGATGTCCGACTAAAGGCTGGCGATTACATTTATATCCCTAGTTCATTAGAGAAAGAGATTTTCGTGATGGGTGAAGTTGCATTGCCTTCCGCAATCGGCTATATCAATCAGGTGACTTTATTGGAAGCCATCGCGATGGCTGGAGGGACAACCTTCAATGCCAGCTCTAGGGTTCTCGTCGTTAGGGGATCGTTGAGTGAACCTTATACGTTCTATATCGACTTCAACCGCATTTCTAAAGGTTGCGAGCGCGACTTCCTCTTAAAACCAGGCGATATCGTATACGTGCCACCTAGGCAGTTTACCAACCTGCGCGAGATCTTGCAGTATGCTATCCGTGTTTTCGTATCGACGGCAGCGTCGGATGCTGGCTCGATTGCTTGGGCGAATCTCACGAATTCTGTACCGCAGAATAACGTCAACGTGATTCCAAATACGTTTGTGGCTCCGACGTTTACGCCACAGCCGATTATTATTCAGCAGCCATGACCTCGTCGGGTTCAGATGGGGCCTTCTTTTCTAGGGCGGCCCTATCCTCAGTTCCGTGGCTTCTCGTCGGCAAGGTAGTGACGTTCTTCATTTACTTTGCCATCTCAGTCTTGATTGTACGCGGGCTGGGACCAACCCAATATGGCATCTACTCTCTTCTCAGCAGTATGGCAGAATACCTCATGGTTGTCTGTGCCATGGGACTTAACATGAGCTTATTGCGTTTTGTTCCGGAATTGACAGCCCAAAGCAATAAGGCTGGGTTAAGGCGGTTGCTGGTTAATTCAACATTCATGCAGCTGGTCGCGTTGGTGGCAATGGCTGTTGTCCTCTATCTCTGTTCGCCGCTGTTATCAGAGCTCTTTCATATCGCCTTTGCATCCTACGCTGCCGTTTTAGTGGCTTTTACAGCGATGCTGTTAGCAAAGGAATTTCTGAACAACCTCTTCACTTCCTTGTTTATGGCGCGTTTCCTTGCCATCACGAGCGTTGGACAAGCGTTGATTTTCATCGTTTGGTTATTGTGGTTAGGGTATGACGATAGTTATAGCGTTGTTGCTGTCTTAACGGCTTATAGCCTTTCTATCGGCGCCATGGCGGTTATCAGTATCTTGAGGTTGCAGCGCTTCTTTTATGCTTGGCCGGCATCAAAAGCTAAGCGCGGTATCGGTCGTCGCCGTGTGCTAGGGTTGACGTTGCCTATGATGTTCAACGCTGTCACTAACAAACTGCTACAGCAATATAGCGAAATCTTCTTTCTTGGCTATTTTGCCGTTCCAGCGCTAGTGGGTTTCTATTCTTTAGGATTTACTTTGGCTAATCTTCTACTGTCTTTCGTTCCGTTAGCTCTTCATACATTGTTTACAACGGCCTTTGCAGAGGCTTACACACGACATAAAGAAAGCTTGGGCAATCTGACAAGCGGTGCTTATCAGTTGCTCATCATCGTCACAGTCCCTTTGAGTTGTTTCGGCTTCTTCTTCGCTCCAGCACTCATCGTCACTGTCTACGGCGCTAATATGGCCCCCGCCGGCACGATCGCTTCTTTCTTCTGTTTGTTTCAGATCTTGCCGATGATATGGATCCCCCTCTCTATGGCCATCACAGCCACAGAAAAGGTAGCTGACACGATGTGGTTAAATGCTGTACAGCTAGTTGTTAACTTGGTGTTAGATTATTTCTTCATTAAACATTTTGCTATCAATGGAGCCATGGCAGCCATCCTAATCACCTTCATCGTCACCGCTCCCCTCAAGCTATGGGTAATCAGCAAGCTGATCGGTGGGATCTTCTTCCCTTTCTCTTTCTTCTTCAGGTTGCTAACTCCTAGCATCGCTCTCTCCGCTATTCTCTACTTCTTTGCGCCAGAACCAAGTCTCATCGTCCTCATTGGGTTAGGTTTTGCCTACCCACTTCTTTTCTGCGTCGCTCTCAGACTTTTCGGCCTCATCCGCCACGATGATGTCGTCCGGTTTAGGGCTATCGATATTCCTGCCCTTAACCGTACCCTCGATTTCCTCACAGGATAAATAGTCTCTTCATGTTTCTTAATAATCAATTGACAAAATTGAGTTTATTTGATAGAATTTCGACTTAATCCGTGTAATTTTAATAAAAGAGAGAGATTGATTATGTCCTTAAGTCCAGTAGGTGTTCGCCAGCCCTCTTCTACATCAACGGTCTCTCTTCAGCAAAAGAACCCAGTGCCAACATCTTCTAAGTCTGGAACAGTTGCTGCGGACGCTATCAAAGGTAAAGGCCCGAAACAAGAGAAGGGCTTGAGTCTCTCTGAAATGGTAGTGGCGGCATTTGCTGGCGCTGCTGGAACACTTCTTGCCTATACCGCCTATAGTTGGTTTAAGGGATCGCCCCTAGCCCCTTGTGATGTAGAGTTGATTCCAGGTGAAACACGGTTTGTTGGACAGTGCTACAATGGGCAACCGCTTGCAGGAGATGTCTATCGAGAGTTAGAAGACACTGGTCTGTGCGTCAGGGAATCTCATGGAGTGTACAAAAACAATACTTTGGCTAATGGTTATCAATTTAATCTGACGTCATCTCAACCGATCTATTACGGCAGCTTCAGTAAAGATGGTCATCTGCTCGAGGGTACTTACTGGGGAACCGACTCAGATGGTGAGTACACGCAGCAAGGGCATTTTGTCAATGGCAAGCTAGAAGGTCAAGGTACCGAACTTCGCAACGGCATTGTTTGGCTTGGTTCCTTTAAGGAAGGATTGCGCCATGGAATGGGGAATACTGTGATCAACGGAAGGGTAGCAGGAGAATCGATCTATGTTGATGGTAAGCTGAGTGGCGGGCGTCTGGAGCCCGTAGAAGATGGTCGGTGGGATGAATGCATCAATAACCACTGTTGGATTGGACCTATGGAGTGCCAGAC
>CAMFKD010000025.1 GCA_945957095.1 uncultured Chlamydiae bacterium | reverse complement strand
CTCCAGACTATCTTGGTGCTGCTTTTGGTCTCTTTGTTGCTTTTCTTGCTCTTCCTTTTCTTCCTCTTCTTCCTTCTCGCGTTCGCGTTCTTCAAGCTCTTCCAGTTCATCCTCGAGGTCTTCTAGCGCTTCGATGAGGGCTAGGTAACAGTCATCACGGTGTTGCGACGACTTGAATATCTTGCCTGCGGCGACTTCTCGGATGGCATCGCGCATCTGGCTCAGGGCGATGATTTTGGCAATGAGCCACTTCTCGATCCCTAGCTTCGTCGCTGTCGATAGCGCTTTATCGGCAGAGGGATAGCGGTCGCCGACATAGTTCATAAACTCCTTAGCCATTAGCTCAAAGTTAAGTTGCCCTGGCATCGTGAGCTGGTTCTGAAGAAAAAGCTTTTGCATCAGGTTCATGCGAGCGCGGAAAAAGTGATAGACGCCAAGGATAGCTTGCAAGGTGCGCGCCTCGTTGAGAAGGTTATGTAGCAGACCACGAGGAATCGACGGCCCGGCAGCATTGAGGTCAGCGCCAAGGGAGTGCATGAGGAACTTGATGACTTTGGCGAGGTCTTTGTAGGCCCATTTGGCTGCCAACTCACTGAATAGAGATGTGGCTTCGCGTGGGTTACCCGTAATGTCGCGGTAGAGGTCACGCAGTGATGTCGGCGTACCAAGACCGGCGTCGGCAGCTTCACGCGAGACGGCGCCCATATTGCGGCCGGCGGCGATTTCGCGTCCAAACTGCTTATTGAGCAGCTCTTTGGCTTCTCGGATCTCGTTAGCGAGGGCGCCCTCAGCCGTCTCAAACAGAAATTCCATCGCTTCGTCGGCAAGAGCGGGATCTTCGTAGAACTCTAATACCTTTTTCAAGATCTCTTCAGCGGTATCGGTAGGTTTGAGATATTCGCGCAGCAGCAAGAGCATCTTGGATTTAAGCTCAGGGTTGCGCTGCTGGAACTGCTGTGCGAGGTCTTTGATCTGTTTGAGGGGAACGAGGCGCTGTTCTTTTTCAGCGCCCATGGTAGAGCCTTGGATCTTGTTATAGCGTGCTTTAGCGGGTTTACGCGCTGCTGCCATGCGTGCAGCAAAGGGGTTAGCTTTCTCGGCGTTGTCAGCGACGAAGGCCATAGCGCTACTTTGGCGCTCGGCAGAAAGCTCCTGCACTTCATCTTGCTTGACAGCCTTCATGGCTTCAATGGTGATGTTCTCTCTAGGTCCTTGGACATTACCTGCAAAGCCCATAATCCCTATACTCCATCACAATGTTAGGAAATCTGTATCCTCCCTAGCGGCTGAATACGGATTTCGGGAACAATCTCCTGATAGGAGACAGCGGAGACATCGGGGTACTCCATCTCAATCAACTTGCG
The DNA here is from genome assembly GCA_945957095.1 of uncultured Chlamydiae bacterium. Classification (GTDB taxonomy): domain Bacteria; phylum Chlamydiota; class Chlamydiia; order Chlamydiales; family JAJFMA01; genus CAMFKD01. Next base: position 13,946 of record CAMFKD010000025.1, on the reverse strand, counting down.
GACAAAACGGCGTACGTCGATGGCAGTCAGCAGCACAGGTGGCTGCCCACCTGGTGGTGGCGGCACGATGGTGTTGCGGATAGCTTGTAGAATCAGTTGAACGGAATCGGGGTCGAGGGCTAAGTAAGAGCCTGCTGACGTCTGCTTGATGGCGCCCCGCACCATGTCTTCGATTTCTGGATCCAAAATGTAGACCGATAGAACGGACTGCCCCTGAGAGTACTTGTAGCTGACATAGCGCTTGAGTGCTGAGCGGATGTACTCTGTCAGAAGGACAGTATCTTTCTCCGTTTGAGCCCATTCCGCCAATGCCTCTAGTATCGTCCTAAGGTCTTTGACGGAGATCTGCTCTTGAATCAATCTCTTAAAAATATCGGTTAGCTTCTGAAGCGGAATCAATCGCGTGACCTCTTTCACCAGGTCTGGGAACGACTTTTCCATAAATTCCAGCATTGACTTCACTTCCTGTATTCCCACAAACTCATTGGCGTAATGACGGAAGAAGTAGGAGAGGTGGAGGATGACCACTTCCAGCGATTTCCAGTACTTGATACCCGCTTTCTGAAGCAGCTCTTCATACTGCTCTTCCACCCATAGGGATGGCAATCCCAACGTGTTTTTATAACTGGTGAAGGGGAGATTGTACCGGTTCAAATTTTCTTCACTTTCGTTCGTGAGGACATAGCCTTGAAGTACCTTACCGCGGACGACAGGCACTTCGTTAAGGTGGATGCTATACTCATCTTGCTCTAGATTGGGAGCGTCGGTACGCACGTGGACACCAGGGTAACGGACACCTAGGTCAGCATAGAGGGCTTGGCGCATCTTAGGGATCATCTCATCGACGAAGCTACGTCCCTTCTGCGCTTGCCGTATCTCTTCGCTGAGATCGGCTCCTGTTTCCAGGATAACCGGAAGGGTTAACGCATAGCTGTCAACGCCACCGCCAGTGATGGCGCGGTGTCCTTTGACTTTAGTATCGCCACCACCTCCGCCACCACCACCTCCGCCTGCTGCGGAGCTGATGGAACCGCCACCGCTCATGCCGCCGGCTGGTCCAACACCAATTTCAGCCGCTTGCGATGTGGTAAAGAGCGAATAGCCGATGACACCCATGCAGGCTGCCAATAGAAAGAAAGGGGGTTTTGGGAAGCCTGGAATTAAGCCGATGAGGATCAGGATTCCTGCGGCAAACATCAGTGCTTTCGGTTGACGCAGCATCTGGCCGGAAATTTCTCTACCTAGGTTGGCGTCGCTGCTTTCGCTTGAGACACGAGTAGTCACCATACCTGCTGAAATAGAGATGAGTAGGGCGGGGATCTGGGCGACGAGACCTTCACCGATCGATAACAACGTGTACAAACTGGCAGCTTGCGAGAGCTCCATCCCGTTAACCATCGTCCCGATTGTCAAACCGCCGATGATGTTAATCAAGGTGATGACGATACCTGCGATGGCGTCCCCTTTGACGAACTTCATCGCACCGTCCATCGCACCATAGAGCTGGCTCTCTTTTTGGATGGCCAGTCGTTTTTCTCTGGCGACATCTTGGTCGATGACACCAGCACGCAAGTCAGCGTCGATGCTCATCTGCTTACCAGGCATAGCGTCCAACGTAAAACGAGCCGCCACCTCAGCCACACGCTCGGCACCTTTAGTGATGACGATGAACTGCACCAAAGTGATGATCAAGAAGATAACACCGCCGACGATGTAGTTACCACCCACAACAAAGTGACCAAACGCGAAGATGATTTCACCAGCATGCGCATGTAACAAGATTTGTTTCGTCGTTGCGATGTTCAAACCTAGGCGATAGAGCGTCGTAATCAGCAACAGCGATGGAAAGATCGACAGATGCACAGCGCTAGGGATGTATAACGCTACCATTAGCAGCGTAAAAGAGACAGCCATGTTGCCAGCGATCAGAAAGTCCAGCACCGTCGGCGGCATCGGGACAATCATCATCGCCAAAATAGCAACGAGGACCAGGACCAGAACCAAGTCCGATGATCTGGAGATGTTCTCCATCGAGCGGTCGCCACCGAGCCGAGCTGTGATGCCATCTAGGACACTTTTGAAGAAACCCATTACCTTACTCTCCGTTTTTCGATAGCTGTCCCGTACGGTACATGCCCTGTTGTTGTGTGTCCAAACTGGTCAGCCACCTTAGGATTTCAGCGATGGCTTCATAAGTGTCTTCTGGAACATACTCGTATAACTCACCACGCTCATATAATTCGTGGGCTAACGGCACATTACGCAGGATAGGAATATCGAATTTTTCTGCCAGCTTTACGATGCGGCTGGCAAGCTCTCCGCTACCCATCGCCAAGATGTAGGGTGCCGCGTCTACTTCTCTTTCGTAGCCCAAGGCAATCGCCAGGTGTGTCGGATTGGTGACAACAGCCTTGGCGCGACGCACGCCTCCAGAGGGCCCTTCGGAATAAGCGATTTCTCGGGCGATCTCTTTACGCTTACCCTTGATATGCGGGTCGCCTTCCGTGTTCTTGTACTCTTGCTTCAGTTCGAACTTCTCCATCATCATCTCTTTGCCGAAGTTGTACTTCTGATAGGCAAAGTCTAGGATCGCTACTACTAAGAAAAAGAGGCCAACTTTTGCAATCACTTTGATCAAGAAGTACTTGAAGACGATCAGCGCTCCCGACATCGGTAAAGCAACCGTTTTAACCAACACAGGGATACTGTCGTATAGCACTCCATAAATCAAGTAAGCCGCAATAAACACCTTCAACAGCGACTTTATCAGCTCCACTAGGGTTTTAACCTTGAACTTAGCCTTCAGGTTGTCAACCGGGTTAAATTTCTTGATGTCAAACTTGAATACTTCCGTTGCAAAAACCGGGCCAACTGCCAGGAAGTTCACGACGACACCAATGAAACAGACAGCTCCTAGGATGGGCAGACTGACAGCCAAAATAAACATGATGGCTTGAATGAAGACCTGCGGAATCGTCAGCAAGAGATCCTCGCGATTCACCATCCCAAAAGTCCCAGTTAAAAAACCTGACATTTTTTGGAATAACGAAGGTGCCATGGCAAGGGTAGCCGCTAACGAAACGACGAAGGTAAAAGCTGATGGTAAGTCTTGAGACTTAGCCACCTGCCCTTTTTTCCTTGCATCGCGCAACTTCTTCGGACTGGCCTTTTCGGTTTTTTCGCCCATGCCAAAACACCTTGTGAGAGGGAATCACCTAGATATAGTATATCTTAAAAATTATCAGTCTGTCAATAAGTTAGTAATAATTAATTTATTAGGGAGTCAAGAGTACATGTTCACCCAATGCTGTCAACTTAACGAATGGGGGGGGTACCCTCCCTATTCCCTTCTCCCCTTTGCGTCTTAGCGTCTCTGCAGTCTTTGCGTTAATCTGATCCCTTTCATCATGAGACTTTCGGATCACAAACGATAACGAGGCCCCCCCTCTCGACTTCCAGCTTCCCTCGAAACGCTTCCGTCAGGTACACTCCTAGCCTGTATAGATAACCGAAACAAGAGAAAAGACATGGCTGGACTTTCCTGTGGAATTGTAGGGTTGCCCAATGTGGGAAAATCGACGTTATTCAATGCGTTGACATCCAATTTGGCGCCGGCATCGAATTATCCTTTTTGTACGATAGACCCGAATATTGGCATTGTAGAGTTGCTTGATCGTCGGCTGGATACGCTATCCGCGATTTCGCACTCCAAGAAGATCATCTATGCCACGACCCAGTTTGTTGACATCGCAGGCTTGGTAGAGGGAGCTTCCAAAGGTGAAGGGCTCGGGAACAAGTTTTTGGCAAATATTCGCGATGTCGACGCTATCGTCCATGTGGTCCGTTGTTTTGAGTCCGGCGATGTCATCCACGTTGCAGGTGCCGTTGACCCCATTCATGATATTGAGGTCATCAATCTGGAGTTGCTGTTGTCCGATCTACAGATGGTGGAAAATGCCTTGCAGCGCGTCGAAAAGCAAGCCAAAGGCAAGAAGGAGATGCAAGCGACGCTGGATGCTCTCAAAAAAGCGAAAGGGCATCTTGATACCAGCATGCCGATCCGTACCCTGGAGCTGAATGACGAAGAAAAGGAGCTGTTGCAACCTTATCCCTTCTTGACCGGTAAGAAGGTGCTGTATGTGGCGAATGTTTCTGAAGCTGACCTGCCCACAATGGACAATGAAATGGTTCGCAAGGTACGCGCTTACGCCGAAGCTGAAGGAAATAGCGTTATTCCTATCTGTGCTAAGCTTGAAGAAGAAATCGCTCAGCTACCAGCAACAGAACGGCAAGAGTTCCTCACGACCCTTGGACTGGAAGAGTCTGGACTACAGCGCCTAATCAAAGCCTCCTTTAAGCTTCTTGGACTCATCACCTACCTGACTACCGGAGACATAGAGACCCGGGCATGGACAGTGCGGGAAGGCACCCCAGCTCCCGAAGCTGCTGGCAAGATCCATACCGACATTCAAAAAGGATTCATCCGTGCTGAAGTGGTCGCTTTTGAAGATATGGTGACCTATAAAGGCCGCCAAGGGGCTCGCGAAGCAGGTAAGCTGCGAGTGGAAGGACGCGACTACATCGTTAAGGATGGAGATGTTATTTTATTTTTGAATAATTGAGGTAGAGTGGACTGGCCAGCGTTATTACCTTCTGATTTGGACTACTGCCGCAGCATCGTTGATCCTGCGCAGCTCATCCCTACTTTGGCATCCCATGCAGATGAAGATCTCGTGCGTTTCTTTGAAGTGGCTGCTGACGATGAAACCTGGACGCTAAATCATAAAGACGTGATGGAAGCCTTCATCGCTTTCTTGACGCAGGAGTTTTCGTGTAAACGGTTGCGTGTGATCCATGGACAACGCATCACAGAGGCCATTCATCGCCATATCGACGTTCTGCGTTCTCTTTTGCCACATGATCTACATCTGGTTGTGAAAGGAGGGGAAGCGAATGGCAATAGCCTCTTGTATGGGGTACAGAGTCCTATTTTTCGCGATCTGCTGGACAGAAGCTATAAAAAGGGACAAGTGCTGAAGTTGACGTTTGCTGACGTCCCTAAGAACGTCTTTGATGTAGTAGCAGAGTACATTTTAATCGGTGATGTCACCACCCTCTACCGCCATTCTTTGGATATGCTCAAGCGCATCTTACTGCGTGCTGGCCAGTGGCAGATCAGCGGTTTGGTGACCCTATGTGCGGACGTCATCAAGCGTTATGTCAACCGCGATACTGCCACTGATCTACTTCAGACAGCTCAAGCTTATGCGTTACCAGAACTTAAGCAGGCGTGCTGCGATGTCTTAAACTACATGGATCTAGGGGCACAATTTGCTGGAGGGGGACCCTCTGAACTTAAAGTGACCATTGAAGAGTTCCGCGATCGCAACATCCCGATGTTGATGGAGGTAGCCTCTAGCATCACTGACCTCGCACTAAGAGGACATGTGTGCGAAACAATGGAAATTAAGGAGCTTCTTCCTCGCTGTGCTCGATTGGCAGCCTTAGATCTGCATGGCTCTCAAGGATTCGACCTCGATCTGCTGCCGCTGTTGCCACGCTTGCGTGAATTAGATCTCGGTAGCTGTGACTGGCTACAAAACGCTGTAGCATCGATCATCTTGCAGCGCCTTGATGGGCTTAAGACTCTCATATTAAGCGAAAGCCCGCAGCTAACCTATGAGGGTTTTGCCCATGTCGCGGATCAGACGGCTTTAGAAAACCTCAATTGTACCTACTGCACCAATATGGAAGACCCCTTTTTGACTCACATCGCCCGCGGCTGCCGCGCTTTAGTCGAGATCAACCTCTCCTGGTGCCCCAAGCTCACTGATATTGGAATGCGGTCTTTAGGCTCGTTAAGCCCAGGGTTGAAGGTGATCGATATCTCGGATTGTACGAAAGTAAGCAATGCCGGATTGCACGATTTGGTTCGTCCCTGCACGCAGTTAGAACGACTGACTATGCAGCACTTGCCCCTTGTTTCTGAAGAGGGAATCTTAGATGTCTTGGCTCTCTGTCCCAAGTTAAAGTTTCTCGACATTCGTCAATGTACCATCACTGAAGCCGCCATCGATCGCATCAAAGAGCGACGTCCCGATCTAGAACTCCAGTGCAGCTAGACTTTCTAATGGTTGGGGTCCACCTTACTTCTTTCAACCTTTTTTGCCCTTCAGTCTTCCTTAAAAAGTGAAAGCTCGAGCACTCCAAAGCTTCGCTTCGCTCAGCTCCCTTTAGTAAAGGTCACAACATAGAGGGTGTTTTGCTTGGTGTAAGAAACTTTAGGGTCGACGATATTAGGAGGAAGGAGGTCGATAGGTGGTTCGATCACCTCATCGCGTCCTTTAAAGAACCATTTGGCAATGGGTAACTTTTCTCCCATCTTGGCTGTTTCTTCTGTTTCATCGGCTATGAGCAGCCTCGCACCTGGTTTAGCCACACGGATCATCTCATTGATCGCTTGTTGGCGATCAGTGAAGAAGTTAAAACCTCCGCTATGGAAGACGACATCGAAGAAGTTATCTTCGAACGGTAGGGACTCAGCGGCGGCATGTGCTAGATAGGCAGAGCGGCCGCGGCGTTTCAAGTTTTTCTGTGCCTTTCGGAGCATGCCTAAAGAGATGTCAATGCCGTAGTAGTCGGCATCTTTGGGTAGTGTGAGAATGTTGGCGCCGGTTCCTACGGACACTTCGAGAACACGTTCGCCTTTCTGGATATTGAGGTCATCCAAGAACGCTTGTACAGGGGATACGGATCCTTCCCCTAAGAATAGCCTAGCAAGCTTGATCAGACCATCGTAACACCAGGCAATGCGGTCGTAGAGCGCTTGATATTTTCGGTTACTACCGTTGATTTCTTCATTGGTGAGAACGCGAGCAATGCCATCAACAACAGGGTGGTTAAATTCGGTCATGATCTTCCTCCTGGTTGCATCTATGATGGTCTTATGACTGTTTGTATACAAGTTAAATTCTGATATTCAGAGAATAGCTAGTGCTGCGGCCCCCTTCAGGATTTTTTGTTAGGATACCGCGTTCTACAAGATCGAGGATATCGCGATAGGCTGTGTCTTGAGAGCATTTAGTCATCTTAGCCCATTTGGAGGTGGTCAATTTTTCTTCTAGTCCTTCCAACAATCGGCTGATGATCTTGTGCTGTCTGTCATTAAAGGGTGAATGGTCATGAACCATAAGTGGGCGATGGCGGCCATCAGTACGGGATCCGTTTTCTTTTCACTGTTGAGCCAGCTGAGAAGATGACTCATTTCAGCATTGACATGTCTTGCAGGAGGGCCTTCAAAATGGAGCACTTGCTTTCCAGGAGCTCCTGAAATGACTTGTACAGATCCTGTGCGCCAATGACCGAATCGGATGTTACTGAAGCTCCTACGGCTATCGGGAAAGAGTAGCGAGTGCCATTGATAGAGTCTTTCTTTTGTGAGAGAACGTTTGTAATGTTGAGTAGCGTCTAGCATCATTTCAACTACTCCTTCGATGTTGCGATCAATAGACGCGACCCCTGCGACATCTATTCCAAGCCGTTTGGCAACCGAAGAACGCACTTGTTGTTGATCTAGAAGTTCTCCTTCGATTTCGCTTGATTTGACCACTTCTTGAGTCAGCGTTTGAAGAGTAGCTTCTTCGCATGTAGGGAGGCCCAAAGAACTCATTCTACCAAGAAGATGCCCCTTTTGATGTCGTACATGTGCCAGTAAGAGACTAATCTCTCGCTCGTCCCAAGTAAAATTTGGCCATTCTGGGTGCTGATAGATGTACATCGAAATCCTGAGTGTTTTGCTATCATATTATCAGCTAATCTCCGCAAAAAATGCGGAGATTAGCGCATTTAATCTCCGCAAGTGGAAGCCGGGAAAATAATTCTCTGCAATTGCACAGCAGCTCCCGCTAAAATTTTTACCATAGAGCGCACAGAGAGGGAAATGGAAAAAAACTAAACACAATATTTTCTTAAAAATCGAAAGGGGTTTCTCATTTTCTATTTTTTCTCTGTGTTCTCTGTGCGCTCTGTGGTGATAACTTCCTAAAAGTGAGTGAGTAATATTTAGCGGGAATGGCTGGCAATTGCAAATTCTGATTGACAAGGTTGTAGTAGCCTGCATAATGCTGTGCGATGGCGCGGGGTGCCAAGTGTTTTGGCTGAGATGATACCCGTAATACCTGATCTGGATTATACCAGCGTAGGGACACCGTTATGAGCTTCTTTTCTATATCTTCACTTTCTTTTTCACCTATCTCCGTCGTCATCATCCCTTACCATTTAAACTGGAGAGACGACGATGGTTATCACCAAGAAACGCATCACATTATTGTTGAATTGGTACGCTAATCCCTACCACGCCCCTATTTTTGTGGCGAAAGAGTTGGGCTTCTATGAACAAGAAGGAACAAACAATGCCTTTGTGCCGAAAGCTCCATTTAGCGAGGTAGCCCCCATTGTCCGCTGTATATAGTACCTACCGCAGGGTTTTAACCATTGCAGGTTCTGACAGTGGAGGTGGAGCGGGTTTGCAGGCAGACCTGAAGACCTGTGCAGCGTTAGGTTGCTATGGCGCTAGCGCCGTCACTGCTATCACCGTACAGAATACGCTAGGCGTTAAAGCGGTGACGGCATTGCCTGCTGATCTAGTTGTCAAACAGATAGAGGCTGTTTTAGAGGATATCGGTGCTGATGTCATCAAAATTGGCGTCTTAGCAACCAATGAAATTGTTCAAGCTGTAAGCAGAGTGTTAGTGCGTTTTCCTGCGATTCCAGTGGTATTAGATCCTGTCCTCGTAGCAGCTTCAGGGTGTCAATTATTTGATGTTGAAGGTACAGGGGTGATGCAGATGTTGTTTCCGCATGCGGTATTGGTGACTCCCAATCTTGCTGAGGCTTCATGGTTGGTAGGTGAGCCACTTACATCATGTACAGATCTTGAGAAAGCAGCTAAGAAGCTGCTTGCTTTAGGTGCCAGGGCAGTTTTGATCAAAGGCGGACATCTGGATGAAGCACCAGCTCACGATTGTCTCTTGATCAGAGGAAGTGAGCCTGAATGGATAGTTGGTCGCTATGTGCCAACGCCCAATATCCATGGAACAGGATGCACTTACGCAGCGGCTATCGCAGCGTATCTCGCACATCGTATGCCACTGAGAGAAGCGGTGATTGCGGCAAAACGCTATCTGCAACAGGCCATAACAGCAGGAGAGCGGTATCGATTGGGAGGCGGACACGGCCCTGTCCATCACTGCTGGGAGATATGGCGATGATTGTTGTGTTGGGGGGTGGCATCATCGGCTTGATGATTGGATGGCGTCTCAGGAAGCGAGGAGTCGCTGTTCATGTTGTCGAAGCTAGACAAGCAGGTCAGCAAGCGAGTTGGGCAGCGGCAGGGATGCTGACGCCAAGCGTAGAAGTGCCTCCCAGTCATGAAAAGCTCCTTTCGCTATGCCATCAGAGTCTCTCTCTCTATCCGCACTATCTGCAAGAACTGTCGCAAGATAGCGGGCTACAGATCGCGATAGAGCAAACAGGCGTATTATTAGTGGCGATGAATAGAGATGAGCTATTCTATCTCTACCATCGCTACGGTCATGTGAAAGGCCAATGGTTGGATGGTGCTGAGATTCGAGCTCTAGAGCCTTTTCTCTCACCCACTGTCGTTGGCGGAATCCATATTCCAAACGAAGGGCATATCGACAATAGACAGCTCATTGTTGCATTGAAACAGGCTTTTTTGACGTTAGGAGGACAGCTCACCGAAGGCAACTCCGCTTCCGAAGTAATCGTAGAAAAGGGGCGTATCGCTGCAGTTCAATTGAAAGATGGAGCGTGCCTTCAAGCAGATTATGTCATCAATTGCTGCGGAGCATGGGCTAGCCTGGTGGGGCCGCTGCCACCTCACGTCATACCTATCAACGGACAGATTATCACCATGTCGATGCATGATCGTCCACTTCTTAGTCATCTTGTACGTACCTCCGATGTTTACCTAGTACCAAAGCAAAACGGCACCATGCGCATTGGAGCGACAAGCGAGGAGGTCGGCTTTGAGCCAATCGTAACCGCTGGCGGCGTGCAACAATTGTTGGAAGAAGCGTCCAGAGTGTTGCCAGCTATAGCTAGCTATCGTTGGAATGAAGTCCGGGCGGCGCTGCGCCCTCAGACTCCTGACGGCTTGCCAGTCGTCGGTCAGACGGCGATCGAAGGGTACTACCACGCCTGCGGCCATGGCCGTCATGGCATCCTGCTCGCGCCAATAACCGCTTATCAACTTGTTGAGGAGATCCTATGTCAACCCAATGCAACGGTAACGTCATGATATTAAAGACAGCTCAACCTCTTGTTGAGATATTACAGCGGTATCGCGTGACGCCGGATACCGGCGGAATTGCTGTGGCGATCAATGAACGGATCGTCCCCAGAAGGCAATGGACAACAACTTGGGTATATCCTGGTGATCGCATGGAAATTGTTCACGCCGTTCAAGGAGGTTGAGATGAACCATTCTGATCCACTGATGATTGCAGGTCATCATTTTGATTCGCGGCTGATCCTGGGAACAGCACGCTATCCTAGTGATGAGGTGCTAAAAGCAGCCATACAAGCGAGTGGTGCCGAGATGGTGACAGGAGCCATCAGACGGCTGGGGTTGGGCGCGTCAACGACACAAGGGTTGCTGGAAAGAATGCAGAAAGGGCTCTTTATCTTGCCCAACACCGCCGGCTGCCATACTGCTAGAGAAGCTGTGATGACTGCGGAGCTGGCACGTGAAGCGCTGAATACGAATTGGATTAAGCTAGAGGTTGTCGGCGATGGCAAGATGCTGTGGCCTGATGTCATAGAGCTTCTGATAGCTGCTGATGAGCTAGTTAGAAAGGGCTTTGTCGTACTGCCATATTGCACCGATGACGTGATCATCTGCCAACGCCTCATTGACATAGGGTGCGCAGCCGTGATGCCTCTGGGCGCTCCCATCGGCTCTGGCTTAGGCATCCGCAACCCCTATACTTTATCTATCTTGCGTGAGCAGATCGCCCATCCTATCATCGTTGATGCTGGCGTTGGTACCGCTTCAGATGTGGCGATTGCGATGGAGTTGGGAATGGATGGCGTCTTGGTGAATAGCGCCATCGCTTTGGCTCAACATCCTGTAATGATGGCTGATGCGATGCGGCATGCCTGTGAGGCTGGCCGCTTAGCGTATCGGGCGGGGAGGATACCATGTCGACGTTATGCTGTAGCTTCAAGTCCCACCGAAGGATTGCCCTGTTGTGAGGTGATATGATGGTGCAGGTCATGTATGTCTGCAGTACTGGTGCTGCTTCTGCTGTACCATTAATTCAAGTGGCTGAAGGTGCTGTTGCAGCAGGAATTCGCCTATTGCAACTACGACATAAAGGAGACTACACCGAGGAGTGGTTGGCCTTTGCTTTTCAGCTGCAAAGGCTCTGTAAGAAGTCTTCAGTGACTTTTATCATTAACGATCAGCCCGAAGTGGCCCGACAATTAGACGCTGACGGAGTGCATGTTGGGCAAGAAGATGTGAGCATTGCCACCGCACGGCGAATCTTGGGTGGAGGCAAGATCGTTGGGACAACGGGCTCTACTCTTGAGCATGCTACCCGTGCTCAAGCTGAAGGAGCAGACTACATTTCCTTAGGGCATATTTATCCGACCACCTGCAAGCCAAAAAACTACCCTCCAATCGGTACCGACATCTTACGCAAAGCCAAGGAAATCATAGACATCCCAATTTGGGCGATAGGAGGTATTGACAGCAGTAACGTTCATGACGTAGCTTCCACTTATATAGACGGGGTGGCTGTGATCTCGGCAATCCAGATGGCTAAAGATCCCTATGCAGCAACGAGGGAATTGATTGATGGTGGCTAATCTTATCGATGAAGAGCTCCAGCGCTACCGACAGCAGATCGCTTTAGGTGACTTTGGCAAGGAGGGACAGCAACGGTTAAAAGCTAGCACTATCGCTGTCATAGGCTGTGGTGGTCTTGGCTGCGCAGCAATGATCTACTTAGCAGCTGCAGGGGTTGGCAGGATCGTTATCATTGATGATGACCGTGTGGATATCAGCAACTTACACCGCCAGGTTCTTTTCAATGGCAACGATGTTGGCCAACATAAGTGTCATTCTGCTAGCGAAAAGCTGGCGTTACAAAACCCTTTTGTCTCAATCGATGCGGTGGCACAGGCGTTGACTGCTGATAACGCTCTCTCTTTACTGCAGGATGTTGATCTTGCAGTCGACGCAACCGACAATGCTGAAGCGCGCTATGCCATCAGCGACGCGTGTGCCAGCTTGGGGTTGCCATGGGTCTACGCTTCTATCGGCGGCTACTCCGCACAACTATCCTTGTTTCACCCCAATGGTCACTCTTATCGCGATCTCTTTCCTCCTGGTTCTGAAGTGCACCCTCAGCCTTCGTGCGAGCAACAAGGGGTCCTTGGTCCTCTCCCAGGTATTGTGGGGACGATGCAAGCGTTAGAAGCGGTGAAAGAGATCGCTGGAATAGGCTCTTCTTTAAGGGGTAAGCTTATGGTGATCGATACGATCACCTGGCATAGCTCGCTGTTTGTTTTCGATGATGTCCTCGAACATAGCCACGATATCAAAACAGAAGAGCTCTACGATCTCCTTGCTAAGTCCGATCAAGTAACGCTCATCGATGTGCGTGAGCCTTCGGAACATGCACAGGGTAACATTGGTGGTGTTTGCATTCCCCTGGCGACTTTTAGTCAGAAACTGCAGGAACTGCCGACCGATAAAACTGTGGTTGTCTACTGCCAGACTGGCATTCGCAGCGGCGCTGCAGCACGCATTGCTCTTCACGCTGGATGGCACAATGTCCGCTCGCTCCAAGGGGGGATAGGCACCTGTCTATCACCAAATCCTTGAAACTCGTTGTTCTGATCTTAATATTTGGTAATAAAAATTGAAATTTATATAAGGTTTGTTTACAATGGCTTATAAAAATAAAACGTCGGTGTATTATGAAAAAAATGACTTTCTTATTTCTTGTGTTATGCGCATTGGCTGGACAAACCGTAGTTGTGGAAGCGGCGCTATCGGTAGAAACGCGGCGCGCCATCTTAGAACAGGTTGGATTGGCACTCCCAGAATTAGCCTCTTACCCACGCATGCGTTACCCCAACAGCAAGCACGCCCAGTTGCTCGAGCATTTTCCAGATGGTAAAGTTCCAATTTTTGGTTATGGCAGCCTGATCAACAAGGTCTCTGCCGGTAGGAGCGTGAAGCCTGAAGCTCTCGACACCATGCGTCCCGTCATCGCTTTTGGTGCTAAGCGGCTATTTGGCTATAACGCCCGAGCCTCAGAACGTTGGGGTGTGCTCGATCCCAAGGAACGGGCTATGCTCAATATCGTACCCTCTTGGAACCTAACCGATAGGGTCAATGGGGTCGTGCTGGAGGTTGATGCAGAAGACCTCGCCAGTCTTGTTGAACGCGAAGTAGGCTATGACCTAGTGCCCATCCTAGTAGCGACGTGGAACGATGACCACGAGGCTGACCCTGTGCTTAATTTAGAGGTAGCCTACACCTTTTCAGCTTCTAGTGAGCTGAGAGACAATGTACTATATACAGCCACGCAATTCTATCCAGTGCGTGGGTATTTGAAGGCCGTGCGTGACGGTGCTGCGGAATTCGGGGAAACATTTGCGCGCTTTTGGGAAGCCACCACCTTCCTTGGCAACGGTACCACTTCTGTCGATGAGTGGGACGAGAAGACATTTCGAGATATCCTCTGCACCCACCCTCCTTACAAAGAGTAAGGTAGTTGTAATGCTACTTCCCAAGAACCACATTTCTTCAAGGGATATGGATCTAATGCAACAATTTCCGCTAAATATTACTCACTCATTTTTAGGAAGTTATCACCACAGAGTGCACGGAGAACACAGAGAAAAAA
>CAMFKD010000024.1 GCA_945957095.1 uncultured Chlamydiae bacterium | reverse complement strand
GGATAGAACAAGTCATTGTCACAACTCTGCAAGCAATCAGCGGCGCAGGTTATCCAGGTGTCAGCAGCATGGATATCCTCGGCAATGTCGTTCCCTACATCGGTGGCGAAGAAGAGAAATCCGAATGGGAACCTCTCAAAATCCTAGGTACTATCCAAGGCGACTCTATCGTTAATGCACACAACATCGCCATCGCCGCTCACTGTAACCGCGTGCCCGTCTACGATGGTCACCTAGCCTGTGTGTCAGTAAAGGTTAGAGAAAAGGCATCAGCAGAAGAGATCATCACACTCTGGAACAACTTCACAGGCGAACCACAACGGTTGGCATTGCCGTCGGCACCATCACAACCGATCCTTTACCTCCCTGAGGTCAACAGACCTCAACCTCTCCTGGACCGCAATGCCGGCAACGGCATGGCTGTAACAGTAGGACGCCTGCGTCCTTGCCCCGTCTTAGACTTCCGTTTCGTCGGTCTATCCCACAATACCGTCAGAGGGGCGGCAGGAGGTGGAGTCCTGATAGCCGAACTCCTGGCAAAGCAGCAGTTTCTGCAGGAGTAGTACTCATGGTACACCGCAACCCTGACATCGCCAAGCTTGCTGGCAGCTATCTCTTCCCAGAGATACACAGACGTAAATTGGCCTTCCTCCAAGCCAATCCCACAGCAAAACTCATCAGCTTAGGCATTGGCGACACATCGCTGCCCATCCCTCCAGCTAGCATCCAAGGCTTTGTCGAAGCCTCTCAACAGCTAGGTGATGCCGCAACCTACACCGGATATGGAGCAGAAAAAGGCCATGCGATCTTACGGGAACGTATCGCCCACAAACTCTTTAACGGATTGGTGAACGCCGATGAAGTCTACGTCTCTGACGGAGCAAAATGCGACCTAGGGCGCCTACAAATCCTTTTTGGCAGAGGTGTCACCATTGCCCTGCAAGACCCTGCTTATCCTGTCTACGTCGATAGTGCCGTGCTAGGAGGAATTACAGGCGGTTACAGCCGAACCATTGCAGGTTACGAAGGAATCCGCTACCTCCCCTGTACGCCCAATAACGGCTTCTTCCCTACCCTTACTGATTCTTCCAAAGCAGATCTGCTCTATTTCTGCTCTCCCAACAATCCCACTGGTGCTGTGGCCACTCGCGAACAATTAAAATCCCTTGTCGCCTATGCGAAAAAGCACCGCTCTATCATCGTCTTCGACAGCGCCTATGCCCCTTACATCCAAGACAAGACTCTACCGCGCTCCATCTATGAAATCGAAGGAGCGCGAGAAGTCGCTATTGAGATCGGCTCCTTCTCCAAACTCGCTGGCTTCACAGGCGTCCGTCTTGGCTGGACCGTGATCCCTCAAGAGCTCACCTTCGACGATGGTTCCAGTGTGAAAACAGACTGGGATCGCGTCACCACCACCATCTTCAATGGAGCTTCCAACATTGCACAAGCCGGAGGCGCAGCTCTGCTGACAGATGAAGGCTTAGCACAGGTAGCTGAGATGATCAACTACTACAACAGCAATGCACGAATCCTGAAAGAAGCCGTCTTGAAAGCAGGCTGGGAAGCCTTTGGCGGCGACCACGCTCCCTACCTATGGGTGAGAATACCCCAGATGACATCATGGCAAGCCTTCGAGTGGCTGCTCAACGACAAGCATCTCTTAACAACCCCTGGCGTTGGTTTTGGTCCCAGCGGCGAAGGCTTCATTCGCATGAGCGCCCTTGGAAAGCGCTCCGATGTCCTGGAAGCAGAATTCAGAATTCAGAATTCAGAATAGCTTTCCTAAGCATACTAGAAAAGAGGCTATCTCAAAACCAGGCTGTAGAAAGATAATTCATCACTTCATTCTGGGTTCTGGATTCTGAATTCTGGATTCCTTCTTCTTCCCTATTCCCTTACGATTCCCTCTTCCAGCCAGATGAATTCCTTGTCGATGACACGCTTGGCGATACCGCCAAGGGCACGGTCGTCGTTGTCAGTGATGGCATCTAACTGACGGCGGATGTTTCGGATCGTCACGCGGCAGAAGTAGTCGGCTAGGTCAAGAGGAGCGTCGCTTCCCCCTTGTTTCTTCGACTGAGCGACCGCATAAGAACAAGTGGCCGCCATCACAAAGAGATCCGTACCTGTTTGGACTAAGCGCCCCAGCAACATCTGCTTATGTTCCAATCCTTGGCGATATCTCGCCATGTAATAGAAGAGCAGACGCGCTAACCGGTGCGCTGTCTTTTCAATAAATTTAAAGTACTTAGCGAGCTTGCCCATCTCAGAATAGGAGGAACTAAAGAAAGGCTGCACCAACTGTTTTAAATACCACCACGAGTAGTGACCCATGAGCTTAGGCACTTCCATCAGCAACTTCGAAGTCGATGTTTTGCCGGTCAGCAAAAAGCCAAGCTTCTTCAGATGCGGATCCATCGCTTCGCGAGCTAAAAATAGCTTCATGATCTCTGAAGATCCTTCTAGGATTGTGTTGATGCGGCAATCGCGCAAGATACGTTCGACGGGATAAGCCGGCTCACCTCTAGCTGCCAGGGAAGTAGCCTTCTCAAAGCCGCGTCCACCACGCAGCTGCAGCGTCACATCTGCTATCTTCCACAAAGCTTCTGTACAAAATAGCTTTGCCATCGCCGCCTCGATGCGGATATCCACTTTCCCCTGATCCGCCCATTGCCCCGTCAACATGGTGACAGCTTCCATTGCAAAGGTCGTCGAGGCGATAAAAGCCATCTTGTTGCGGCCTTCCTCGTGCAAACCGACCGGCATGCCCCATTGGACACGGGTGGAGCCCCACTCGCGAGCGATGTGCAGACAAGCCTTGGCACCACCGGTGGAAGCTGCCGGCAACGTTAACCTACCGACGTTGACAGTCGCCAAGGCTATCGCTAAACCACGCCCTTCTTCACCTAAGCGGTTCTCGACAGGAATTTTGACATCGGTAAATTTCAGTAATCCGTTGTAGATCCCACCCAATCCCATGAACTCACAACGCTGAGCCACCTCAACGCCTGGTGTGTTCATCTCTAAGATAAAGGCACTGATCTGCTGCTTCTCTTTACCCTTAACGATCTTAGGAGCCGTCTTAGCAATGACGATGATGACGTCGGCAATGGTACCATTGGTACACCAGAGCTTCTCACCATTTAAAATGTAATACTTGCCATCTTCGCTTAGCTTAGCTTCACTGGACATCCTAGCAGGGTCAGAACCCACATTCGGCTCTGTTAAGGCAAAAGCCGAGATGGCTCCCTGACGAAAGCGCGGCAAAAACTTTTTCTTCTGAGCTTCAGTCCCATAGAGCCGTAACGGCTGCGGAACCCCTATCGATTGGTGCGCCGAAATCAACACCGCAGTGCCACCACAATAGGAAGCAACGCGCATCACCGTGCGGTTATAGTTTGTCTGGGAAAAGCCCAATCCATCATACTCTTTGGGCACCTTCATCGCAAAGACACCTAACTTACCCATCGCTTCGAGGAAAGGCTTCGGGATCTCACGCGTAGCATCTACCTTGTTTGCATCCAGCTGTGTCGTCATCAGGTGTTCTACCTGATCTGCAAAGGCATCCCCTATCTTCTTATCTGTAGGATCTTGCTCAGGGAAGGGAAATAGCATCTCGTGAGCGAACTTACCCATAAAGAGCTGTCCACCGAAGCTAGGCAGGCGATAATCCTTATCCCGAGCTTCCTCTGCGACCTCCATCGCCTCACCATGACCCGGATGCTTCTTGTCCATCAAGAGCTCATCAACAGCAGCCATACCCCTTCCTCTCTTAACAATCCTTTTCTTCGTACATATTCCCTTCTCCGCTATTTTCATACAAATTTATTTATATCTTCTTGTCATAAAACTTTTTGCACGACACACTCGGCACATGTATGGATAACACGAGATAGTCATGCTGCTAGTCGCTCTCAAAATGCTCATCGGTCACCGCGCTTCCTTCATTGGAGTGATCTTCGGTATCTTCCTAGCGACCTTACTCATCTCGCAGCAGTCAGCCATCTTCTTAGGTTTAGCCTCGCGTTCCTACCGCCTAGTCACAGATATCCCAGCGGCTAACCTATGGGTGCTCGATCCCGCTACCGAAGACGACGACAAGGTGCGCGAATTACCTGAGTCTGCCTTGGACATCGTCCGCAGTACCCCAGGGATAGCCTGGGCAGCGCCGCTAGGCCTGACGAGAGCATCTCTGGTAGCCTCAGGAGGGCTCTATGAGATCACTCAGCTCATCGGTGTCGATGGCGCGACGCTGATAGGGGCCCCAACCCAGATGGTATCGGGGTCCGTGCGCGACCTGCGACGGCGTGGCGGCGTTATCGTCGATGTCTACTCAGCCAACAGTGTGCTAGCTAAGAAAAGCCCAGATGGAACTCAAGTACCCTTAGCTGTCGGTGATGAAGTGGAGATCAATGGTCATCATGCCGTTGTCGTAGGCATCAGTGACATCACGCGGGGCTTTTATCCTAATCCCGTCGTTCACACCTCTTTGGACAGCTATCGCGATTTCACCAACCCGCAGAACACCCGCATCAGCTTCATCATTGCTGGTACAGCGCCAGATGCCGTTGTTAGCGATGTCACCACCAAAATTAACACACACTCCGGTGTCAATGCTGTCGCGAAAGAGGCCTTTGAATGGATGATCATCTCGTCCTTTCTGAAGACAGGCGTCCTCATCAACTTTGGTCTGTCGGTCGCTTTAGGCATCATCATTGGCTTCTCTATTGCAGGGCAAATTTTCTACATTATGACTCTCGACAACCTTAAGTACTATGCCTTGATCAAAGCCCTCGGCGGCAGCCATACCGTCATTTGGAAGATGATATTATCCCAGTCACTGCTGGTCGGTGTCATCGGTTTTATCTTAGGAATAGCCGTAACAGAGATATGGGGTTCTGCAATCAAAGGAACAGCATTGGCGTTTTTCTTTCCCTGGCAACTGTTGCTCTTCACCGGTTTGATTGTCTTGCTTATCTGCCTATTTGCTGCAGGACTCAGCATCCACAAGGTGCTGCAAACCGATCCAAAAGTGTTAATGGGGAACTGACATGCCGGAAGCAGTCGTCAAATGTCGCGGTATCAGCAAACACTATGGCGAAGAGGAGACCCTGGTCAAAGCGTTACAGGATATCAACATCGATATCTTTCCAGGACAGCTGACTCTGCTCGTAGGGCCATCAGGATCGGGAAAAACCACACTCCTATCCATCATCACCAACATCCTTACAGCAGACAAAGGCGAGCTGACCATCCTCGACCAAGACATGAGCCGCCTCAATGAAGAACAAAAAGCGGCGTTCTGTCTCAAACACCTCGGCATCGTCTTTCAATCGCTCTTCCTGATCCCCACCCTCACCGCCGCTGAAAATGTGGCGCTACCGCTGTTGTTAGATGGCCACACCCAGGAAGAATCGCTAGATAAAGCTATCGACATCCTCAAACGCATGAAGATTATCCACCACGCCGACATCTCCCCAGCTAACCTATCACGCGGTCAGCAACAACGCATCGCCATTGCTAGAGCTATGGTGAATAACGCCACCATCATCGTCTGCGATGAACCCACTAGTGCCCTAGATCAACATTCCGGTTTAGCGGTCATGGAACTGCTACATGAGGTAGCCAGTAATTCCTCAAAAGCGGTAATAGTAGTGACCCATGACCACCGCACCTTCCCCTATGCGGATCGCATTATTAACATGAGTGACGGACAAATTATCCCCGGCGAGGACCATGCATAGAAGCTACTTCTTTGGCGTCATAGCCATCACCCTATTCTGCCTCTTGTTTATCATCGTCTCCATGTGGCGGCAGGTGTCACCCACAACCACAGCGACACCAATAGCGCAACACCCTGTGGCCCCCTATTCCTCTGCCATTGCAGCATTAGGCATCACAGAACCCAGCAGCGGCAATATCTTCATCGGCTCACCAATAAACCGCATCGTCTCGTCCGTCGCCGTAAATGTCGGCGACAAAGTCAAAAAAAACGATGTCCTCTTCTCTCTAGAAGATGGCGACCTCATGGCACAGTTTGTCGCGCAAGAAGTCGCCTATGAAATTGCTGTGGCGCAGTTAGATCGCCTTGAAGCACTTCCAGAACCCGAAGACCTGGCCATCGCGCAAGCCGCTGTCAAGAATGCCAAAGCACAGCTGCAGCTCAGCAAAGAACAATATGAGATGGTCCAAGGACTCCAAGACTCCCGCGCCATCAGCCAAGAAGAGTACAATCGCCGCCTCTTCACCTATGAGCAAGCACAGGCTAAATGGCAGCAAGCACATGCCGACTTGGAGAAAGTCCGATCAGGAGCCTGGCAGCCCGACCTCTTCATCGCTAGGCTCCAGACGCTGCAAGCCAAAGCCAACGCTGAACGGGCAGAGCAAGACCTCCTACGCACCGTCATCCGCGCTCCTATCGATGCCACCGTATTGCAAATTAAAATCCACGCTGGCGAATATCTGCCGCCCAATACCACCCAGAGTCCGATCATGGTCCTCGGTAACATCGATGAAATGTACGTCCGCGCCAGCATCAACCAGTTTGACGCCCCCTTTTTCCGTCCTGAAGCTAAAGCAGTAGCCTATCTGCAAGGCGATCCCAGCGTCCAGCTATCTCTGGAATTTGTCAGGATGGAACCCTATCTTGTCAGCAAACAAAACCTCACTAACGAACTGACAGAAAAAGTCGACACTCGCGTCCTACAAGTGATCTACCGCATTGCGAAGGAGCATCCTCCTATCTTCGTCGGACAGCAACTCGATGTTTTCATCGAAGCAGGTAACCGATGATAAAAAGGCACACCGCTATCGTCGCCTTGCTGATGGCTGGGATGATCCTACTAGGAGGTTGCTGCGTTAGCCCACCCTACTGCCCCCCAGAAGTGGACATTCCATGCGAGTGGCACAGCCCGCAATCATATGGCATGAGCGACCTATCTCCTATGGATTACCCATGGTGGGAAGCGTTGCAGGACCCTATGCTATCTTGCCTGATTGCACAAGCTTATGATCAAAATTTAGACCTTTACATCGCAGCCAACAGAGTGGTACAGGCGCGCTCTCTGCGCTGTAACAAAACCAGCGACCTCAAACCACATATCGATCTGTCGGTAACGCCCGGGCACCTCTACTACAGCAAAGACGCTCTAGTCAACGGCTTATTAGGACCCAACAATGCCAACGGCATTAGACGCAATGTCAACTTCTTCGAGATAGGCTTCGACGCCGACTGGGAGATCGACCTCTTCGGCGTCACCCGCCACGAGCTCAACGCCCTGCAAGCCGAAGTGGAAGCCGCTGAAGATACCCTCTGCGACATCTGGATCACGCTCTCAGCAGAAGTCGCACGCAACTACATCGAACTGCGAGGCTTCCAACAACGCCTCGCGATCATTGACGATAATATCGCCGCACAGAAAGACACTCTACATCTCACGCAAACACTATTGCAGCGCGGCATGGCCGGCAACGCTGATCTCCTTCAAGCCCAAGAGCAGCTCAGTACCCTCTCAGCTGAGCGTCCTCTCACTCAGCTAGCCATCGACAAAGCCATCTTTCGTCTTAGCGTCCTCTTGGGCTATGCCCCTGGCGACCTCTACTGCACCCTCGCCGCTCCCGAACCGCTGCCTATTCTCCCTTGCGATAAGCCCATCGGAGTCCCGAGCGAATTGCTCCAACGACGCGCTGACATCAGGAAGGCAGAGCGCGAGCTAGCTGCCGCCTCAGAACGCGTCTGTAGCGCATTCGCAGCACAGTTTCCACGCTTCTCCCTCCGAGGCTTCATCGGCGATATCAGCACACACCTGCCAGCACTCTTTACTCCTGGAGCTAACACCTGGATTGCTTTTCCACAGCTATTAGCTCCCATCTTCAACAGCGATCTTATTCAACAAGACATCGAAATGAATAAAGTTAAGGTACAGGAAGCCTGCTTCCAGTATCAAAAGACTGTCCTAGCAGCATTAGAAGAGGCAGAGACAGCCATCGCAGCTTTCCACTACGAGCTAGAGCGATGCTTCCAACTCAGTCAAGCGGTAAAGGCCTCTGAGGAAGCCCTAGCATTAACTCACGACCTCTATGAAAGCGGTGTCAAAGACTACCTAGAAGTCCTCGTTATCGACCGCTCGCGACTAGCGGCAGAAGACGCTTACATCCAAAGTCAAGTGGCGCTCTTATCCCACTATATTGCCCTCTATAAGGCCCTCGGCGGCACCTATGAATATCAATAAATAAAAAATTAAATTTATATTTATTAATACACATATATGAAAAAAGTATCGTACTATTCACTACTACTAGTCATCGGTCTGATTTTCTCGCAATTTGTTGGAGAATTTGGCAAATTTTGGTTGCAACTGGGCACAATGTTCTGCTTATCTTTTATTATGATCCACGTGGGATATGAATTTGAAATAGATAAAGAGAAATACAGACATTATGCATGGGATTATTTCGTAGCTGCAGCTGCTGCTATGTTGCCTTGGCTTTTCTGCGCTGGATATTTTGTCTGGATTATCGGCATGAGTTCCTGGGGAGATGCCCTCTTAATCGCAAAATTTTCATCACCCACTTCAGCTGGCGTTCTTTTTTCGATGCTCGCAGCAGCAGGATTATCTGGAACATGGTTATTCCGTAAAGCACGCGTGCTTGCAATTTTCGATGATCTTAATACGATTTTGTTAATGATCCCTCTTAATATGATGATGGTGGGGATGCAGTGGCAGTTAGGGGCTATTGTATTATTAATCATCTTATTGCTTTGGATCGCTTGGCACTACCTCCACTCTTGGAGACTACCATCAACATGGCCTTGGATTATGCTATACGCCGGTTTGATTACAGGAGCATGTGAAATTATTTACTTAACAAGTACAGTTGTTAATGATGTTGTTCCTGTGAACCTTGAAGTCCTCTTACCAGCTTTCGCTCTTGGCTGTACGTTAGCACGCCCAAAAGGATCTAATCCCCACATTGATGATTCGCGAATCGGCCACCAGGAAGGGCCCGAAGGACCTAGCGAACAGCTTATTTCGAGCATTGTTGCCGGCTGCTTTATGGTTCTCGTCGGATTGTCCATCCCACAAATACCCCATAATACGATTGACTGGTTTGTTATAGGAACTCATGTTTTTTTCGTCACTATACTTTCAAATATCGGTAAAATGTTTCCATTTTTCTGTTATCGAGAAGAGGCGACAACCCGTGAACGTCTGGCTTTATCGATCGCAATGTTTCCAAGAGGTGAGGTTAGAGCTGGTTTATTGGCCGTATCAGTCGGCTATGGAGTAGGAGGGGTGATTTTAACAGTAGCAGTCCTATCGTTAGCTCTAAATCTATTTCTGACAGGCGCATTCATTTTAGCCATAAAGAGAATTATTCGAGGGAAATAATGACAATCTTTACGCTGCTCCTAGGTCTAGCTTTTTTAGTGGCGGGGGCCGAATTACTTGTCCGTGGAGCATCACGCCTAGGGTTAGCAATTGGGATTTCTCCTTTAATCATAGGTTTAACGATTGTAGCGTTCGGCACTAGCTCCCCTGAAATAGCAGTAAGTGTGCGTGCAGCACTAACAAATCATTCAGATATAGTAATAGGAACCAATATTGGTAGTACGATTTTTAATATCTTATTTATTTTAGGGATTTGTGCATTAATAAAACCCATTCTGGTATCTCAGCAATTAATTTGGCATGAAGTACCGATTATGATACTAGCACATATCATACTTTTAGCAATTTCTTTTAACGGAAGAATAAACAAATTAGGCGCCTCTATATTATTTATATCTTTAATTATTTACATAGTTATTTCAATATTTAAAGGTCGTAGAGAAAATAAAGAGATAACAGAAGAGTACGAAAGCGCTTTTAAAGTAACAAAAAACACGATTAACTCAATAATAATTGGAAAACAATGCGGGCTAGTTGTATTAGGTTTATTTTTTTGCGTGTTTGGTGCAAATTGGTTATTGGATAGTGCTGTCACTTTAGCCAGAGCACTCGGAGTAAGTGAGCTTGTTATTGGGATGACGCTCATTGCTGGAGGCACCTCACTTCCTGAAGTAGCCACCTCAGTAGTTGCAACAATCCGCAAACAAAAAGACATCGCTGTTGGAAACGTCATAGGAAGTAATATTTTTAATATCTTTGGTATTGTTGGTATCGCAGGTTTAATAGCACCAGATGGAATAGTAGTTGCTCCTTCTGTATTACGATTTGATTTGCCTGTTGCTATAGCGACTTGCGTTGCTTGCCTTCCGATTTTTTTTACTGGTCACAAAATTGCAAGATGGGAAGGTATCTTTTTTTTAGGATATTACGTTGCCTATACCTCGTATTTGATAATGGCAGCTCAGGATCACGATTCTTTACCTATGTTTAGCATGGTTATGATGTGGTTTGTGATTCCATTGACGTTAGTAACGGTTGCGATCGTCGTTTACCGAAGTACACGTTCACCACTAAGCCACAGAGACCGGTGAACAGTAGCTTCTCAAAAAGTCCTTGCATGTGATGACCTAGCGAGCTGAGAGAGTCTGGGTGATTCGCGAAGAGGGAATAGCGTCAGCTATTTCTGAGGAACGAAACGCCCAAAATGGCCAGCGCAGCAGGTCAGCGCGCCAGGGCTTTTTGAGAAGTTACGGTGAACAAGGCCAATGAGAAAGACCCCAGGAACCTGCTGGGTACTTCTGCACTGGAGGAGCCTCGCCACTTTGCCAATAACGTAACAACGGTGTCAGCAATCGCCACGCCTCCAATTGCTCTTCTCCTTCCACGTAGAGGCTTCTATCCCCCGACAACACATCATACAACAGCTTGTCATAAGCATCTAACTGAAGATCCGAGCTTCCACTTTTCACATCAGAAACCGGCTTAATCAGTTCCTCTTGGAAATAGACACCCGGATTAGGCTGAATGCGAAACGTAAGAGAGCTGGTCTTCAAACCTAGATCAGTGATGACAGGCTTAAACGTCACTACCACTTCGGCTACCTGCTCAGCAAGCCTTTTGCCAGAACATATGTAAAACGGCACACCTTGCCACGGCTCATTGTCAATCCACAACCTAGCTGCAACAAAAGTCTCAATCTGAGAATCAGGCGCCACACCAGGTTCCTCAGTATAGCCGACGACATTCTCTCCCCTTACCACACCGGCACTGTACTGTCCACGTATCACTTCTCGAACATCCAAAGGGCGCACAGCTGCTAACAGTTTAATCTTTTCAGCATGAAGAGCAATAGACGTCAATTCTTCCGGACGCTCCATTGCTACCAACGTCAACACCTGCATTAAATGGTTCTGTACCATATCACGTAACAAACCTGTGCTTTCCCACAAGCTAGCTCGCCTGCCAATGCCAATCTCTTCTGCAATGGTAATCTGTACATGCTCGATGTCACGATGACTCCACCGTTCATTCCAGTCAGAAGAAAAGAAGCGGAAGCCTATGATATTGCGGACGCCTTCTTTACCGAGGTAATGGTCAATACGGTACACCTGTTCCGGCTCGAGCAGCCTATCGATGTCTTCTTGCAATGCTATAGCTGACTCTAAGTCATAGCCAAAAGGCTTTTCCAAGACAACCTTAGCGCCACTACCAACCAATCCATGCTCTTTCAACTCCTCAATAATCTCAACGAAAGCACTGGGCGGCGTCGCCAAATAAAACACTCGGTTGCCACTCACATCAACGTCGTTCAGCAGCTTAGCCAATGCCGCAACATCCATCCGATAAAACAGCTTCCGCTCAAAACTCCGCCAGCGATCCTCGTCAACAGGACCGCGATGCTGACTCACCGCTTCGCGCATCAACTTGCGAAAGCTCGCGTCATCATAGGTAGTGCGCCCTAGTCCCACAATAACAGTCTCGTCAGATAGCTGCCCTTCCACATCGAGATGATACAGCGACGGCATCAACTTACGTGCTGTCACATCCCCCGAAGCTCCAAAGATCACCATGGCTCCCGGCGGCGTCTCTGCCTGGCACCAGCAACCCAATAACACAGAAAAAAGAAAACAACAGCGAATTAAACGCAGCATATTCTACCTTAAAACTATTAACACCAATCATATAAAGACATCTCATTAAGATCAATTTAATGGACACAGAAGTTTTCTTTATCCATTGAGTCCATTCCGTCTATTACGTCCATGGTGTCCATCGTCCATTTCTAGCTTCCTTCAAAAAAAATATTTCGATAAGGTAGCGATTTCCTAAGGAGGTATCCGATGCTCGGTTGGTTTCTACCGCGCGAAACCAGTTTCTTCGACCTATTTGAGGAGCAAGGGCGCCTGACCGCTCAGAGCGCGGAAGAATTCCTCAAGCTGGCGACCAATGGTGACGAACTCCCCTCGCACATCGTCACCATCCGCGACCTAGAGCTCAAAGCAGATATCATCACCCAGCAAAGCATTGAAGCACTGCATAAAACCTTCCTCACTCCTATAGAACGAGATGACATCTTCCGGTTGGTATCGCGCATGGATGACATCGTCGACTACATCGATGCAGCCGCGCAGTGCATTGCCCTCTACCGTTTGACAGCGATGACAACCGAGGTCGGACAGATTGCCGAGATCTTAGTCCAGATTACCTTAGAACTAGAAAAGGCCCTTTCCGGGCTGAGCAACCTCAAGAACGCCGATACGATCAGAAGCCACTGCAAACGCATCAAACACCTGGAAAACGATGCGGATGAACTCCTACACCGCGCCATCGGCAAGCTCTTCGACGAAGAACCATTGACACGAATGGTGATCAAGTGGAAAGAAGTCTACGACAAGCTGGAGGGCGCCATCAACCGCTGTGAAGATGTCGCTGGCATCATCGAAGGCGTCATCCTGGAGCATGGCTAGCGATGACGACAGGACTTTGGCTGCTCATTCTCACTATTGCGATCGCCATCGCCTTTGACCTCATCAACGGCTTCCACGATGCTGCCAACTCCATTGCCACTATCGTCTCGACACGTGTGCTGCGTCCCCAGACAGCTGTATTATGGGCGGCCTTCTTCAATATGGTCGCCATGTTCATCTTTGCCCCACGCGTCGCTGATACCATCGCGCAGATTGTCAAGGTAGAAGCCAACGACCCCCAGTACATCTTGGTGGTATTGTCAGGACTGCTAGGCGCCATCACCTGGAACCTCTTCACCTGGTGGGCAGGCATCCCATCCAGTTCCTCGCATGCCCTCATCGGAGGCCTGACAGGCGCTGGCGTGGCTCACAGAGGATGGGATGCCATTCGTTGGGAGAAGATCATCGTCACCAGCGAATTCATCGTCTTAGCCCCCATCATCGGTTTCATCGTCGGAGGCTTTCTCATGATTGCCGTGTACTGGCTCTTCAGACGTTGGAGGCCCGGCACCATCGATCAGCTCTTCCGCAAAGGACAGCTGCTGTCGGCAGCGCTCTACTCCATTGGACACGGCGGCAACGACGCCCAGAAAACAATGGGCATTATTGTCGTGCTGCTGCTAGCTGCTGGAATGCTGCCACCGAATACAGAGCTCTCCCTAACGAATCCTGATACCCTCTGGATCATTCTCTCTTGCCAGTTAGCGATGGGCATCGGCACCGCCTTCGGCGGTTGGCGCATTGTCAAGACGATGGGCATGCGCATCACCAAGCTAAAACCTGTAGGCGGCTTCTGCGCCGAGACAGCCGGCGCCTTCACACTCTTCCTAGCGACACACAGCGGCATCCCTGTCTCCACTACCCATACCATCACAGGAGCTATCGTCGGAGTGGGTTCCGCCAATACCAAATTTTCCAGCGTACGCTGGGGAGTAGCGGGCAGGATCGTCTGGGCTTGGATTCTGACCATCCCAGCAGCAGCTCTTGTCGCTGCTGCTTGCCTCTATCTTGTATTAGCCCTGTAGAAGATGATACGATGCGCGCCATGAGAAACATCACCATTACCATCTTCGCCGCCATCACCTTAGCATTATCCAGCTGCGGTCTCCCCCTCAATGCTCCAACAGTCTGTGTGACGCAGTCAGAAGGGTGGAAATGGCCTGCGTCAGAGCCCGTCGACACCTACTGCGAGATTGAAGCGTGGTGGGAAGTCTTCGATGATGTGTTGCTAAACCTATTAGAAGAAGAAGCGCTGTGTTACAACCAATCTCTAGAACAGTCGTATCAACGCCTGTGTGAAGCACGAGCCCTATCGGTGAGCGCCTGCGCTGGACTTTGGCCACAAGTGAACCTCAGCCCCTCTTACATGAACATCGACTCATTACAGCAAAACCCCGTCCCTGTCCCTGCTGGTCTGCCAATCACCATCCCAAGCATGTTTCGCTTCCACAATGTCCAAAACACGATGCCTCTCGTCATCAACTACGAAGCGGACCTATGGCAACGCTACAGTCACACCTGTCGCGCAGGCTGTGAACGCGCTGAGATGTCTGAAGAGGATTGGTACGCCGCACGCCTAGTGCTCACCAGCGACGTGGCCCAAAATTACTTCCTCTTAAGAGCACTAGACACCGAAAAACAGCTGCTCGAAAACACGCTGGAACTGCGTCAAAAAAGCTATGATCTCAACCTCAGCCGCTACCAAGAGGGTATCTCCACCTACTTAGATGTCAGTGCCTCAGAAGCGCTCTTATGGCAAACACATGCCGATCTTGACGACACCATACGGCGCCGTGCTCTGCAAGAAAATGCCTTGGCGTTGCTATGTGGAGCACCAGCCAGTGACTTTACGATTCCCTTGCTACCTCTTGAAGGGTCGCCGCCGGCTATTCCTCCAGGCCTTCCCTCCGAGATGCTATGCCGCCGCCCTGACATCGCCGCTGCCGAAGACGAGATGGCTGCCTTCTACAACGACATGGGCGTCGCCTATGCATCGCTATTCCCTTCGTTGTCGCTCACAGGACGCCTAGGATTTCAAAGCCCAGAACTCTTCAACTGGTTTTCCTGGCAGGGACGCCTCTGGTCGCTAGCGGTCAACGCCAGCCAGACCCTATTCGATGCCGGCTACAACATCGCCAACCTAGCAGCCGCCAGAGCACGCTATCGTGAAAGTATCGCTAACTATCGTGAGCTAGTCCTGACTGCCTTCCAAGAGGTTGAAAATGCCCTGGCTAACGCCCGACAGCATACCTTGTCTCTAGAAGCGCTCGAGAAGCAGGTCAACGCGGCACAGATCACGGTCGATCTGACCCAACAACGCCATATCGATGGCCTTGTCACCATCCTCGATGTCGTCGAAGCGGAGAAGACCCTCCTCGACGCCCAATCTCAAGCCGTTCAAGCTCGCGGTCAGCGCTTCGTCGACACCGTCCAGCTTATCAAAGCCCTCGGCGGCTGCTGGTAAAGCGGCCGAGCGCAGCGAGGCTTTTACCTTATCGCCGAGCGCAGCGAGGCTTTTACCTTATCGCCGAGCGCAGCGAGGCTTTTACCTT
>CAMFKD010000023.1 GCA_945957095.1 uncultured Chlamydiae bacterium | reverse complement strand
ATCTACGCCATCACTGATTGTGCATCCCGAACAAAAGTCCATATGAGGACAGACAATTTTACTCTTGGAAAAGTTGTCATTCTTCATAAAAATATCCTAAGCATAAAAGCACTATATAGCGTGTCTGCTTGACTGTCGACAACTTCATGCGCTTTGCTGTTCATAACCTGAAGATAGCCCAGTCATCTGGTCGTGATTGTCAATAAAGAGGGGGGATATGGACATCCTATCGACACCTTATGGACATGAACTCCTACAGCGTCATCCCTGACAACCATGAACATTTCCACCCCTTAAGAAGAAGAAGAATATCCCTTATATTAAGATCTTCTTCTTAGGAAAGAGGTTCCCGAAAAACTCATGAGAAGGATCATCAATTTCTCTTGCTTAACCCTTTTCAGGAATTGCTGTCTCTAGGAAAAAACTGTTGAACCAATAGCCCCAACAAGGGTACAAGCTAAGCTCGATTGCAATTTGAGGCTGCGATGAACTTTTCACCTTCAGCTTTTTTTGATCTTTCCAATTATGCGCATGCAGAATTGTTTTCTGGTTGTGAGTATGTTTGGGAGGCTCTTAATAAGCTGTCTTCCTATCTAAAGCAGCAATCGTTAGGCCGCATTGAAACGGATATTCCCGAAGGAGTAACACTCATTCATCCAGAGCTGATTTCCATTGCTAAAGGGTGCAAGGTTGAGTCTGGAGCTTATATCAGTGGTCCTTGCATGATTGGCGAGAATAGTGAAATTCGTCAAGGGGCCTATCTCAGAGGGAATGTGATTGTTGGAAGAGCTTGTGTGGTAGGCCATGCAACAGAGGCAAAACAGGCTATTTTCCTTGATGGAGCACACGCTGCTCACTTTGCTTATGTAGGAGATTCTATCTTAGGCAATGATGTGAACTTGGGTGCAGGGGTTAAATGTGCTAATGTGCGTCTGGATCGCCAAGAGGTTGTTGTGAAGGTCGAGGGACAGCGTGTTGCGACAGGATTGCGCAAGTTTGGGGCTGTTATCGGAGATTGTTGTCAGGTTGGATGCAATACCGTTTTTAATCCTGGTACATTAATGGGGCGTGATAGTGCTTGCGCTCCTTGTATAGCTGTGGGGGGCGTAATACCTTCCAAGCATCGTGTTGCTGACCGTGCTGAAGTGTCTGTTGTCCCTTTCGGGGGCGTTGAGGCTTATCTTACAAAGAAGCGATAACACGAGATGTTCATGAAGGTAACGCAGCCCCTACCGCGAGAGTATCGGATTTTGCTCAGTCAATTCCAGGAGCGTATAGATGGCAAAATTGAACAATATCTTCAGGAGTTGGGGGAGAGTAGTGAACTTGTAGCAGCTATTACAACGGCTTTAAGAGGGGGAAAGCGCTTTCGTCCCGCACTCGTTTTCCTTGTTGCAGATGCTTTGGGTAAAGGTTTAGACCCCACTTATGCTGCTTTGTCGGTTGAGTTTTTTCATACCGCTTCTTTAGTTGTCGATGATCTTCCTTGCATGGATAATGATGATGAACGCCGTGGCAAACCGGCTGTTCATGCTGTCTATGGGGAAGCTGTTGCTTTGCTTGTGACTTATGCGTTGATTTCGGAAGGGTATCATTGTCTCATTCGTGGTAGTGACCAGGTGGGAGAAAAGCAGCGTCTCATCGCTATCGACAACGTGTCCCGTAATACAGGAATTAAAGGTGCTACAGGAGGACAGCTCATTGATCTCTTTCCTCCCGATATGTCCGCAAAGACGTTGGAAGAAGTGATCTACAAAAAGACCGTCTCGCTCTTTGAGATTGCGTTTGTCTTAGGGTGGATCTATGGCGGTGGAGAGCTAGATGCGCTGACGCGCGTTAAAGAAGCTGCAGCGCGTTATGGGATGGCCTTTCAGATTACCGACGATTTCGAGGATGAGGCCCAGGATATGGCAAATGGTTGTCAGGTAAACATGGCTATTCAGATGGGGCGCAACGCTGCCTATGGTCGGTTTATTGAAGAAATCGACGGTTATCGTTGTGCCTTATCAGAGCTGGGTATAGCCTCGCCACCTTTGCTGGCATTGGCTGAGGCTTTGAAGCAGAAAGTGGAAGCTTTACGCTGACTCCTTCCCAAATTACCCTTTCCGTTCTACTA
Source organism: uncultured Chlamydiae bacterium (assembly GCA_945957095.1). Lineage (GTDB taxonomy): Bacteria > Chlamydiota > Chlamydiia > Chlamydiales > JAJFMA01 > CAMFKD01. The sequence goes on along the minus strand of CAMFKD010000023.1, from coordinate 13,301 downwards.
GTCTCCTCAAAAGTGAAAGCGCAAGCAAGCTTGCGCACTTCTGAGTAATGTCTCGGGAAAAGTGGCTGATTTGCACGGCTTAAGAGACCTTACTTTCTGATATGGGGAGCGCAGCGGCTGGGGGTTCCAAAGTCTCGCTGCGCTCAGCGATAGGGTTTAGGCACTAACACCAGCTAAGGGCGTTTCTGCGGCGGCTTTCCCTTCTTCTGTTAAGCTAACGCGTTGGTTGCGGCAATGATCTGAAATTTTTTGCTCAATCTCTTCAAAGAGTTTAGGGTTCTTTTTGAGCTCATCGCGAACCGCTTCACGCCCTTGTCCAAGACGCTGTCCGTTATAGCTAAACCATGCCCCTTTTTTCTCAATGATGTTAAAAGTCGTTCCCATGTCAATCACTGATCCTGCACGAGAAATCCCCTCATTAAAGAGAATGTCAAACTCTGCAACTTGAAAAGGAGCAGCTAATTTATTTTTGGCTACTTTTACTTTAACGCGGTTGCCAATCTCTTGATCGTTGACTTTGATGCCTCCTACGCGACGGATGTCGAGGCGCACAGAGCTATAGAATTTGAGTGCGCGACCACCCGTTGTTGTTTCTGGGCTACCGTACATCACCCCGATCTTTTCGCGGATCTGGTTGATAAAGATGGCACAGGTGTTACTGCGAGAAAGTGTTGCTGTCAGTTTACGCAATGCTTGCGACATCATACGCGCTTGTAATCCGACAAAGCTGTCACCAATTTCGCCTTCAAGCTCAGACTTGGGGACAAGAGCAGCGACAGAGTCGATGACGATGACGTCGACGGCATTTGAGCGGGCTAACATTTCAGCAATGTTTAGTGCCTCTTCGCCGCAATCGGGTTGAGAGATCATCAGGTCATCGATATTAACACCGATTTTAGCAGCATAGCTAGGATCTAGGGCGTGTTCTGCGTCAATATAGGCAGCAATGCCTCCGGCTTTCTGAGCATTGGCGACGATGTGCGTTGCGAGAGTCGACTTACCGGATGACTCAGGGCCATAAATTTCAACGACACGTCCTCGAGGAACCCCACCAATACCTAAAGCGATGTCTAGGGAAAGGGCTCCTGTCTTGATGACCTCGACGCCGCGTAGTGCGGAACGCGCCCCGAGAGACATGATCGAACCTTCTCCAAACTGCTTTTTAATGTGGCTAACCGCTGCTTCTAAAGCTTTTTTGCGCTCCATATCGGCCATGACCTACTCCTTATCGTTGCTGTCTTTGGGGATAGGCGTTCAGCATAGCCATCCCTATAATAAGACACCAGAATAAGGATGTCTTACATGGGTATTACATAGGGAAGGATTGAGAGCGATAGCGAGCAGAAAGATACATGTTCACTTATGTTCTAGATGAAATAACAGATCAGGTTAACAAAAGACCATCGAGTGGCCAATCGTGTGGCTCAAGGGGAAGCGGCGTCTCAACAAATAACTCCTGGTAACCCACGCCAAGACAAAGGGTGTCTTTTGTTAGGGTAGATAAGAAGTGGTCATAATATCCTTTGCCATAACCAAGTCGATGACAGGTGCCATCAAAGGCCAGCCCCGGGACCAATACCAAACTAATCTCCTTCGGATCGAGCTTATCGCAGAGCGCTGGGTTGGGTTCATACATGGGTTGCCACTCACACTCTTCAAGTTGACTCCAAGGTTGTTCCACATGGAAACAATGAAGTGTTCTTTTCCCGTCTGCTGTTTCCGCCATGCGAGGCAAGGCGAGTTGCCCCCATAGGGCGAGTTCTAGGTTGATCCAGAAGACATCGATTTCGTAGCCGATGGGCATGAAGGAAAGAATGTAGGAATGGTTTGAGACGATTTCTGCTAATCTGTCGATGAGGATGTTAGCTGCTTGGTCGCGCCGTTCTTGAGGCAAGTCGCGTCGGAGACTGCGCATCTCTCGTCGCAGTTGCCACTTTTGCTCTTCGATGCTGTCGGGCATATTTAATCGATCACGGTGCCGTTATAGTAGGATAACCTTCTAACGAATTGGCCTTCGGCATCATACATCGTTGCCGTGCCGCAGCCATCTAGGACAAGGGATTCAGGTTTGAAGGAACCCTTTTTATAATATTCGCCTTTACGCAATCTGTCGAGTTCATATTCTTCAACAAACATGAGGCTGCCATCGCGGTACCAGGCTGTACAGACACCATTGCGTTTGTTATTGGCCATCTCTCTTTGGCTTTCGTAGCGCCCATCTGGATAGTAGCTTTTAGTGATGCCGTGAACCTTGCCATTTGACCATGTGATGAGTAGCTGTGGAGTTAATTTGTCGGGATCTCGACAAATGGTTCCCCGTGGAGATGGGTAGTAGACAATCTCTTCACCATCTTTAAGATCATGTTTTACGTGGTAGATACTGGTGAGATTGCCACTGGGATGGAATACCTTGATAGCTCCTTCTTGGATGCCATTTTTATATTCATGAAGCTCTTTTACGTGTTCCTGATTGAAGATTGTGCGGAAGCCGGCGCCATCGTTTACCTGGCTAATCAGTTCGCCGTTGGGGTAGTAATAGCGGCCAGTGACGAGTTCAGGGCCGTCGCGTTCCTCTTCGCTTGCGATAGAGCCATTTGGCCAGTAGCGTATTGCCTTGCCTTGGAGTTCTCCATCGCACCAGTGCGCTTTAGCCATGAGGCGACCATCACAGTAAAACATTTCTTGTAAGCCGTGGACTTTGCCTCGACGGAAGGGTGTGCGGTTACGGACAGTGCCATCACTATAGAATTTTAGGTTTTCGCCTTCCTGAAGGCCTTTTTCATAATGGAATGTTGCGATAAGGTTGCCACAGTCATCCCAAACGTTAGCATCGCCATCAAATTTCCATGAGCGTTGGGCTTCTGGAGTGATATCAGGGACGCCACTGATCACTGTGCTCTCCATTTTGAGTTCACCGTTTTCATGCCACTCTTTGTATGGGCCGAAGGCACCCGAATTGCGGATTTCAAGGTAGCTTTTAGGCAAGCCATTTGCGTGGTAGCTGGTGATGAAGGCATAGGAATTGCCCGAACAATCCTTCTTATAAATGCGCATCACTTTTTCGTAAGGCTGTGGTGTCAAGAAGTCGACGTTGGAATATCTGGTGAGCCTTTCTTCAGAACGGATGGTCGTGGCAAAGCCGTCGCGATCGATTAAGCTTACGCAAGCGAGATCGGGATCTTCTTCATAATCACATGTTTGCTGGCAGGACAGCATCAATGTAGAGAGAAGTAAAAATAGGGAGGCTGAACGGAACATGTTATAAGTACTCGCGTTTGATCAGTTTCATCGACAACGAATAGACAGAACCTTGTTTTGGCGTGATCTTGTGATCCAGTTTGAAGTCTGTGAAGATCAGCTGTGGGCGATTGGGACCGGGCTCATAGCGATCGATAGGGATTCCTTCAATCCGACTGAGGATTTTTTGGATATCACGATCGTCGACTTCTACAGGCTTCGTTAACGTTTCGGGGACCTCTTTAAAGTAGGGATAGGTTTCTACGGTACCTTCAGCAAATTGGATCGTATTTTTTTTGAGGGCATCCCAACGTGCCGTTAAGCGTGGGTCAGGAGCTACAGTGGCATTGGTTAAGAACTTTTCTGTCATGGCGACTTCAGGTTCTAATAGATTGATGTTTTCGACGTTCTTATCCAGATAATCGCGAGCGGCATCGCGAAAGGCTGCTTGGGCTGCGCGATTAGGAGCGAGCTTCTGTTCTTGCAATATAGCGCTCTGTTGCACCATGTCCAGGCGTGTTAGAAGCCGTCCTACCCGCGTATCATTCACGTTAAAGTGATAGATTGCATAGAAGACGGGCAACGCACACACAATCATGATGTAGAGAAGCATGCGGTTTTGAGAAATGCCTTCGCTCATCTTTGTCTCCTACTCTATGGATAGTAAGTTTTGTCTTTTAAGTAGAAGCTGGCGCGATATCGCCCCTGCCCTGCGCTCCATTTTACCTCGTTTTTAGGGTCGACGAACTCGTTTGGAGACACTAGGTAATCGTGAAAGTCGCGCGCCCACATCGGTTCTTTGCTAGAGAACTCTACATCTATTTTGATTTGATAATGCTGTTTGGGGTTATTTTTGTCGGGCCTTTTAGCCATGGTGTAGTTGAAGCTCTCAATCTGTAGCAGAGCTGTCTTTTCCTGTGTTTTGGGATCGACCTTCAACACTTTGGGGTTGCTCGTCAGCCATGCCAAGACATCGGCAACACGTGGAGTATTGGGAACCAACGGGAAAACAAAAGGAGTGCTTTGAATGTCCTTCTCAATCCAATCAAGGCGTTGGTTAATGGCATCTATTGATAGCGAGTCGATAGGAGGTACATCTTCAGGTTTGGTTCCAAAAGCCTTTTTCTCAAATGCGGTATGATCTGTATTAAGGATTTGGAGTAATTGCTGATATTCCGTCCTGGCCTGTTCGGTATCTGCTCCCGTTAACTGGCTACCGAGTTTAAAGGCTAAGAGAGTGACTAACAAGCAGCAGAGTATGTAAGAGGCTAGTGGCGCCTTCAGGCGCTTCCAGGGATGTGGGAAAGCGAATTCTCCCTGACGAAAATTGATGGGATTCCTAGCTCCTTCTAGGCATCCAAGCGCTAGCCCAATCGGCAGAGCATATCGACGGAGATCATTGGCGGTGATGGCAGGATTAGCAGCTGAAGCCGGTACGACATTGCTTTTCTTAAGGGTTAGGGCAATGTGTTCCACTAGATTACCAAGCACCGCTCCTTCACCGGTGATCAGTATGGAAGGGACCTCTTGTCCTCTCGATTGCTTTGTCAGAGCAAATATCGTTTTACTTAGCTCTAGCCGTAGCATCTCAAGAGAGGGAAAGAGTGGGGATTGGGAGTTAGAAGCAACATCGCTAAAGTCAATGGTTGCAGGATCCATCGCTTGCGTTTCAATTGCTTCTAGCATCGATGCGATGCCGTAGTTGCTGGCATGGCCTCCGATCACTTTGCCATCGTGCGCTAAGATTGTTGCCGATTCTTTTGGGGCTAGATGAATAATAAAGAGAGGCTCTTCTACAGACGTATATTCTTTTGAATAGGTGGCCAACGCTTCTGGATAGCAACCGATCGATTCTGGCTCTAAATTGAAGGAATTATAGAAATCGATATGTTGCTGCAAGTCTGTCTTGCGAACAGAGAAGAGAGTCACCTGCGATCCATTTTCGTCAGTAGAGAGAATCACCTTTTCCAAGACGGCTTGATCGATGGGGTAAGGGACCAACGGCTCGGCTTGGAAGCTCAGAACAGCATCGATATCTTTTTCCTTCGTGAGCTTGATATCCAAAGTGCGTATTAGTGTCTCTTGTGTGGTCATGCCTGTGACAATCAGAGCGCGGCGCAAGGCATCGCGCGGCAGCGGCGGTGACACTGTATGTAGGATCGTATGGTGCGCCGAGATATTCTCTCGGAACTCCAAAGGAGTGGTGAAGAGCCGCTCGATTTTTGGCCTCTTGCCCTTTACAGACAATAAAGCACCCTTTAGCTGCTTGCTGCTAGGTTCTAGGCCCAAAGAATAGGTCGCGGTCGGCTTTTCAAACATAGTTGTGACATCACCTTGTAAATCCGCTGTTGTACACCATTTAGGGATCAATATTCAACGCGAGTTTTGGGTACCAAGATAGGATTACGGATTCTTGACTCGATAAGGTGGTCGTGTTATAGCTTTCCACCTTCTAATTTTCCAACTTTAAGAGGTGTCATATGGTAGTAACTAAGTACGCAGCATCTCCCTCCTTCCCTTCTTCTTCAATTAGTAGCTGCTCGCCAGAACGAAGTGCTAAGATGGTTCAGAAGTATGGAGAATGGTTTTGCGGTATCATTAAGCCAGAGCGAATTGCACAGCTTCCGAAAGTGACCGCTATGCAGCTAGGTTTGAAGAAATGTTCGAAGTACTTTGAATGCCGAACGACTCCAGAACACTTAGAAAAACATTCTGCCGTACGTTTCAAAATTCCTGGTGAACATCCTAATAAGCACCGATACGGCATCGCATTACGTTGCACGTTTACAGAGAAAAATAGAGATGGGACAGAGACTGTTGTAGAATATGTAGAACCTATTTTCCAGAGGTACGTTAATGAAAAAAATGTGTATGTGACTTCTGGTACCACTCGCGGAACTAATGGAAAGCTTATTAACAGCAATCTCTACAACTCTGGTGGAATGTCTGATGCTGATGTTAAGCGTGTTCGTGATCTTTTGAAAAAAAGGACTGTGACTTGTACGAAATATCAAACACTCACCGAGCATGTAACGCTGGCTCCCCCAAGAGAGTTAACGCCTGCAGAAAAGATATTACTCACTTTTGGGAACGAGTTTGGAAATAAAATCTGTGAGACCGTTGGGACAGAAACTCTTGCTAAGCTACCTCTATTGGAAGCCGAAAGCCTTAGTGTCGACCTGTCCGATTGGAAGAATCCAAGCATTAACACAACAGTGGCACAACTTCAAGGTCACTCGGCCGTTCGCTTTATGAATAGAGCGGGTAATCCTGATGGTCCCGGGATGGCTATTCATGTTCGTCGCAGGGACAAAACAAGTAGAAGGGCTGAGGAGGCTGTTGAGGTCATTTATAGTTTCGATGGTTATCCGATCAGATGGTGGAACAAGTCGGGCCACATGTCCTTTCAAAACGAACACGGTCTCATGGAAGTAGATTTAAAGAAAGTTCGCGATCTGCTTCAAGGTAAGGTTGTCACTTCTAGCGCGGATAGTAATGTCGAACTAGAAATGGTCCAGTTACCTAAAGCAGCACCGATAGTGCCGCTAGCTCGTCCTAGACGGCAAAGAGGCGTTACTTACAACATCGCTGGAAGTTTCCCTAGTTCAGTGTATCGCAGTCTGAGGAGATAGATTAGGTCCAGTTTGTAAAGCCGCTTTACATATCCCCCTGTTTCGCCTAGCGAAAATTTATGGACGATGGATATGGACAGCATGAATGTAATAGACGAAATGGACTCAATGGATAAAGGAGACGTCTCTTTTGTCTATTGAGCCCATTTCGTCTATTACATCCATGCTGTCCATTAAGAAGTACTTAACTCGTAAGATCCGTTGGGATGGGGGGATGTTCTTTCCGCGAATTTGATAGGCAAAGGGGAATCTGTGCTGTCCGCGCTCTATCCATCCTACAAACCAACCAATCGGTAGGATGTCGCCGGTATGAGGTTGAGAAAGAGAGCCAGAGCCGGTTTTGCCGAATAACTTCCACCCTTCTGGTAGTTCTTCGATAAACAAGAGCTTTTTTGTCATGGTTAAAGCGTGCTGAGAGATGCCCAGATCCCCTCGTAGCATTCTTTGAAGGAACTGTATTTGTTCGTTTGACGAGATGGTTAAAGAGGAAGAGATCCACGCCTTTGTGAGGCCGCCGGACATATCCTGATTGCCGTAGTTCAAAATCGTTAGGTAGTGTTGTATCGTTTCTAGTCCAAGGTGAGATGCTAGTATCTTGGAGTACCATAAGCAAGAGTGAGTTATCCAAGTTGTTGGCGTTTGTGCCGATTTCCAAGTTGTCATGTAGTCGTCATAATCAATATGGAAATCCCATTCAGGTAGGTCTTCATTGATTAGAATTCCGGCGTCGAATCCCATTAAACACAGAACTATTTTAAACGTTGAAAAAGGAGACGCTTGTTCATCTAAGCTATCTCCCTGCTTATGGATGACTTCATTGGAGGTCGCATTGAGCAGAATGTAGCTTTCATGCCCATCTAGAGCATATGTCAGGGTAAAGGGAAACAGTAGAAACGCAAATAGGAGTCTTATCATTTTTTATTGCTCGTTGGTTACCCCTAAAACACGCTGATGTAACCTTTGGCTAGCCGTTACGAGCGCTTTCATTGGTTCGTCGTGCGACAACTGGGTATCTCGATAATATTGCATCGCTGACTGAATGTATTCGACGTCTTTAGCTTCTGAAGTGTGATTGTTTGCAAATTTTCTAATCCACGAAGAACCTTCTACGAGGTTTTCAACAATGGCATCACTTAATGATTCGATAAACGGATGGATCCAATCTTCGACAGGTATACCTAAGAGTGTTGTTTTACTTTTGTTGTAGTGAGAGTCTTTAGGGGCGAGTGTTACAATCGGGATCTTATGAAATTTGGCCCACATCATTTCAGCCCCTACACCTAATCCACGTCTATCGCGTGCATCTACAAATACGATATCACTGCAAAAGACTTGAGTCATATCACGACCAAATACAGAACGCTGATCTGACAAATTATCTGAGCGAAAGGCTGGATTTAAAAAACAGACCTCATATTCAGCTAGATTTTCTTTTATGATCAGCATGTCTTGATCCGTCCAGAAGGACTCATCTATCTGTTCGTGTCCTTTTTTGATGCTTCCAGCTAAGTAGATAAAAATCTTATTGTCCATCGTTGACTCACTATTCATGACATATACAAGGGCGCGCACATGCGCACGAGTGTGAAAAAACTAACCGTGACCATGTGTATCCTAACGACCATAGACGATGTAACCTTTTGCCAAAAGAGGGGCCTGTGATAAGATATTTCCTATGTTGGCTATTCATATCATCGATCGCTTCTTCTTGGTCTATATGATCATGCTCTTTGTCCGGATCTTAGGGTCATGGATTCCAGAGCTAGCGCAGTACCGTTTTATGCACTTTATCGCTTTCTGTACCGACCCTTATTTGAATCTCTTCCGCCGCATCATCCCTCCCTTTGGTATGATGGATATCAGCCCAATTTTTGCTTTTCTTGCTCTATCGCTGATCGAAGGTTTCACTAAGTGGTGTGTGGCATGGCTGGTTTTATAAAGACGACACCTCTTCACGAAACACTGCAGTTGGGTAGGCTAACATTACCCAATCGCGTGATCTATTCTCCCCTCGCTGGGTGTTCAGATTTACCTTTCAGGCGTATGGCAGCTAAATATCGTCCGGGATTGGTCTATTGCGAGATGGTAAAGATGGAGCCGCTGATGCGCGGCGATCCAGGAACGTTTCATCTCTTGGATTACCAGGCTGACACGCACCCAATCGGGGCGCAATTGTGCGGAAGCAACCCGGCATTAGCGGGACCGGCAGCGCGCATCATCGAAGATCTCGGATTTGATGTTGTCGATCTTAACTGTGGTTGCCCTGTGGATAAGGTCACAAAAGATGGCAGCGGTTCTGGAATGCTCAAGAATCCTGAGCGTATTGGCGAAGTGATTAGCAATATGGTTGCGGCTGTGACGATTCCGGTAACGGTTAAAATTCGCGCGGGTTGGGACGAGGGTAATATTAATGCGACAACGATTACACGGATAGCGGAAGAGGCCGGAGCTGTAGCGATCGCTATCCACGGCCGCACACGGGCGCAGGCCTACCGAGGTCCGGCTAACTGGGATCATATTAAAGCATGTCGCGATGTCGCCAAGACAATCCATGTGTTTGGAAACGGTGATGTCTTTGATGCCGATGCGGCTCAACGGATGCTATCTCATACAGGTTGTGACGCTGTCTTAGCCTCTAGAGGGACCATGGGCCAACCTTGGATTGCCGAGGATATTGTAAAAGCTAGCCAAGGTGAGATGGTGCGTCCTAGAACAATTGAAGAGTATCGGCAAGCGCTGCTGGAGCATTTTTTGTATCAAGTGGCGTATGAGCCTCCACAGCGCGCTTTGATTAGCATGAGACGTGTAGGTTGTTGGTATATCAAGAGCGCCAAAGGGACGCGCGATTTTCGTCATAAAATCAGTCGTGCCCACAACATTGATGAAGTACGAGAGCTTATTCTCAACTTTTCATTTGATGGCGATGATGCTGTTGTGGATGAAGTTGACGAGGCTTCTCTTACAATTTAGGATCTCTCATGGTGTCGATAGATTCTCAGGACTTTTGGGAGTTACATGCGATCATCCGAGGGGAAGTACAGGGCGTGTGTTTCCGCGCGGCGGCTCAGGAACATGCAAGGGCATTAAAACTTAATGGCACTGTACGCAATTGTTCAGACGGTAGTGTGGAGTTGGTCGCTCAAGGGAGCAAAGAGGAACTAGAGACTCTTTTACAGGCTGTTAGAGCTCGGCCAGGATATGGCAGCGTTGCGACTATTGAAACCTCTTATCGGTCTCCTGGGCGGCTTATGGAGAGTTTCCTTATCCTTCGTGAGTAAGGTTAGCTTTTGCTTGTTACCCACCAACGATCCGTTTTATCGGCAATCCACCATTCATCAGAAGGCGTTTCTCGAATCTGTTTGGCTAATTGCTGGCCTTGAGGAGTTTTAACTCGCTTTAGGACAATGTCAAACCATTCGATGGCGCGTGGGTTCCCAGTGTCATATTCCCGTTTCAACACTAAAAGAAGCTCCAGCTGATCTGCGTCATGGGCTAGACGTGCTTCTAAGGTTTCGCCTTCCTCAAACTCTCGAATGTAGTCGGCGATCTTTTGCCCGCTGGAACAACCCTGAGGGAGGTCTTGCAATACTTTTTCATTATCAGGTTTCATGTAGCGTTTATAGACGTAATTGAGGTCGCCCGTACGCGCTTCTAAGAGATCATGACAGAGAGCCAGCATCATCAGTTTCTCTCGATCAACCGGTTCTTCACACAGATCTGCTAGCACAAAGCAGGTCATCGCTGTGGTATAGCTGTGTTCAGCTACAGATTGTTGTCCTGATCCTAAAAAAGCAAATCCTGTCCTAGGGGTTCTGGCGAGCTGTCCAATTTCATGAAGTAAGTTAACAAGTGCACGCATGTCTTTTCCTTTGTACATGTTCACCTATGTCTCCATTCGAGCCCAAGCCCTTGTTCACGAAAAACTACCTCGCGAACAAATACTTTCTTTTATGTTAGCCAAGTTAGCTAGCTTACTATATGGCCGGTTATACCCAAACAAATTGAAAAGTTGGCCTATTAAAGATGTGCGTGTTTACCAATGAGCGACAGAGACCAGTAGATCTCATTGCTCTCTGTGGTGAACAAATACATAAAGATAGTGAGCGAGCTCGCTAGTTCATTACTTGTCATGACTTTTTGAGAAGCTACTTTTGCGTGGGTGTCTATTGATTTTAGTTGCGAAAAAAACTCACTCAAGGTCATACTAATGACCTATGTTTATGAAACGAATTCTATTTACAATTTCTATGTTAGTGGCGAGCAGTTTAGCTGCTGCGCCGGAATGCGACCATCCTCTTACGTTGTCTGAATTGGTCGACATCGCCCTAGAAAACCATCCTTCCACGCGACAGGCGTGGTGGAATGCGCAGCGTGCTGCGGCAGCACTAGGGAATGCTGAAGGAGCCCTGTACCCCAAGGTTGATTTTGTCGGTTTCGTCAAAAATGGCCAAGAGTACAAGTTTATTAATGGCCCTCAGACTAATTTTACTTTTGTTGGGGCTGATGTACTGTTGTCCTGGTTGTTGCTCGATGCAGGCCAGCGAAATGCCGATATTTGCTCTACAAAGGAAGCTCTATTGGCTGCTAACTGGCAGTCGGATTGGGTGCTCCAGAAGGTCATGGTGCGCGTTCTAGAGAATGCTTACGCGACCCTACACGCTCAGGAAGTTGTTGCAGCTGCGCGTATCTCCGTTGCAGAAGCGGAAAAGATGCTGAGCGTTGCCAAAGAACTTAACAATGCCGGGCTGAATACGATATCGGATGTCTATACATCGCAATCCACTCTCTCTACGTTGAAGATGGATTTGGCTCAGCAATTAGCCCAACTCGATATTGCTAAAGGTAAGCTTGCCGCGAGTTTAGGCAGTCCTGCTTGTTGCACGATCGATGTCGCGCCGTTGGATTATCTGCCACCTGTGCAAGAATTAGATACGTGCTGTTTGATCGAAATGGCTTGGCAGCGAAGATCCGATCTGATGGCAAGGCAAGCACGCTTAGCTGACTCCTATTGGCGTTTAGAAAAAGCGCGAGCGAATTGCAACGGTTCAAGATTCTCCTTTTCTGGTGGAGGCGGAGCTAACCAGTATATTGATGACAAGAGGGGTGGTGCGCAATACAACGTTTCGTTGAAGTATGAGCTGCCTTTGTTTGAAGGATTTAAGACAACGTATCAATATCGTCAGGCCTATGCCGATACACAGATTTCTACTGAGGAGCTCTTAGAGCTACAACTCGATATCGCAATGGATGTGTTAACCCATAGCCGCACATTGCAAGCGGTCCAGGAAATGCTTCCAGAAGCTGAAAGCAACCTTGAAAATGCCCAAAAGGCTTACGATGCTGTGATCACAAAATATCGAGCCGGAAAAGAACGCATTGCAGAGGTATCCAACGCCCACAAACAGCTAGTTGCTGCCAGGGTGCGCTTTAGCGATATCAAAACGCGGTTCTTTGTCTCATCAGCAAACTTAGCCTATGCTACAGGGACTTTGTCCCCATCTATGGAGACACGATGTACAAAAAATCTTTAATCTTTCTAGCGTGTTCAGCAACCCTCTTTTTAGCTGGTTGCAAATCAACCTCCGACGCTGGCAAAAACCAGGTAGCACCGGTACCTGTTGTGGCGGTTGCACCCCAAATTAGCGATCTTACGGTCTATTTAGAACCTATTGGTAGCCTCAGTGCTAGCATGCGGATGGAGATACGCCCTCAGGTAGGGGGAACTCTCCGAGAGGTTCTGGTTCAAGAAGGTGAGCGTGTAACGGCTGGCCAACCACTTTTTAAGGTCGATCCCACACCCTATGCAAATAAGGTTCAGGAGGCCGAAGCACAACTGGCTATCGATGAGGCAGGCTATCTCGCTGCCCAAAAAAAATGGGGACGCTTTAAAGAATTAGCGGAAAAGAACTTGGTTGCACAAACCGAATGGGATGAGATTCAGGCGACGCTAACTAAAGCTGCTGCTGTCGTTGAACTAAATAAGGCTCGCCTTAATACAGCTAAGCTAGACTTAGATCGGTCAGTTGTTCGCTCTCCTGTCGACGGCACAGTTGGCAAAATTGATATCAACCCAGGTGCTCTTGTTTCCGCTGGCCAATCCACCCCCCTCACCATTGTCTCCAATATTGATACACTTGTCGTGGAGTTTGCCTTGACGGAGAAAGAGTTCGCAAGGATTCCACCTGGAATGACGAAGATCGAAATGCAATCGCTCTGTGCTTCAGGTGTCTGTAAGGCTGGGGAAATCACCTTCTTTGATAACCAGTTTGATCCTAAAACGGGGCTTCTGCTAGTCCGAGGTCAGGTATCTAACAAAGGCGGGCTACTGCGACCAGGCCAAACAGTGCGCATCAACGTGCCCGTATCTGTCACAACTAACGCTGTGCTGATTCCGGTAAAAGCCATTAAGTATAATCAGCAAGGCCCTTACGT
>CAMFKD010000022.1 GCA_945957095.1 uncultured Chlamydiae bacterium | reverse complement strand
CGAGATTCCTCTACGTCTCGTGGGCTCGGAGATGTGTATAAGAGACAGATAAAACCGAGGAGGTTCGTCGGCAGAAAGAGCGAACTGAAATATATCCAGAAGGCAGCTAATGCGGGAGAAGCGGCGATTCTTGTCGTGTATGGACGCAGGCGGATTGGAAAAACTGAACTCATCGAGCATGCCCTACATGACCGAAACCTTATCAAGCTTGAAGGCGTTGAAGACGGTGATACTCAAGCCCAACAGTATAGGGTTCTTTACCAGCTTTCAAAAGTCTTCAATGATCCACATATCACACATATGCGGTTTCATACCTGGCTGGAGTTATTCGACTTCATCGCGTCCAAGGTCTCTGCCGGAGTATGGACCCTCTATCTTGAAGAAGTACAGTGGTTAGCCGAATACACTCAGAGTAAAGTTGGAACAGAGGTGATTGACGAGTTTGAACAAAAATTGCTTCAGATGCCCCATACGAAGGGAAAGACAATTGAAAAAGTGCTCATCAGCGCTAGCGGTGCAACGGATGCCTTAATAGCGAGGGCTTATTTCGATCGGGTGATCACCCTCGAAGATATCTTTCATTTCCTAGAGTCCAAGCTGCAGTAGACAACAATGGGTGGACCTGCTAACCTAGTCGCCTGCGCGCCTGTAGTTCAATGGTAGAACAGTAGCCTTCCAAGCTACGAGTGTCAGTTCGATTCTGATCAGGCGCTACCGTTTCAAACATCACAACAACCAAGACCGAAATCCTGCCTTCAGGGTGGGATGCCAGTGTCGATAATAGAAAGGGACAAGGCTTGGCACAGCAACCACAACCACAATTTCAAGAAGTCACTGTTAAGGACCTCTTAGAAGCTGGAGCTCACTACGGGCACCAGACACACCGCTGGAACCCAAAGATGAAGCGTTTCATCTTCGAGGCTCGCAACGGCATTTACATCATCGACCTCGCCAAAACGCTGCAACAGCTGCGTAAGGGCATCGACGTCGTGAGAGAGACAGTTGCCAAGAGGCAATCCATCCTCTTCGTCGGCACCAAAAAACAAGCAAAAGCTGTCATCCGCGAATGCGCAGAACATTGCGACGAGTTTTACGTCTGCGAGCGCTGGCTGGGCGGCATGCTCACCAACCTGCAAACGATCCGTCAGTCAATTAAGAAGCTTGAACGCATCGAAAAGCGTATTGCTTCTGGTGAAGTTGAACTCACGAAGAAAGAGCTATCACTCCTGACAAAAGATCAGATGAAACTGGAGAAAAACCTCTCTGGCGTGCGTGGCATGCGCCGCTTGCCAGGACTCCTCATCGTCGTTGATCCCGGCAAGGAACACCTTGCTGTCGCAGAAGCTAATAAGCTAGGAATTCCAGTCCTCGGCCTCGTCGACACCAACTGCGATCCAGATCCGATCACTCATGTCATCGCCTGCAACGACGATGCTTTAAAAAGCATTAAGCTCATCCTCTCTGCGCTTGCCAATGCCATCCTCGAGAAGAAGAAGGAACTGCGCATCATGGGCGAAAAAGGCGAAGAGCAAGGTTCAGGAGAACTCGACGAAGAGCTAGCGCTCAAAGTTGGAGAAGAGGATGAAGTGGTGCTAGAAGCTTCTGAAGAGGAGGAGAGATAAGATGGCCGCTGTCACAACCGCAATGATTCAAGAAGTTCGTGAGCGCACTGGCGTTGGAATGGGTAAGTGCAAGGATGCCCTCGTTCAAGCCAACGGCGATGTAGAAGAAGCAATCGCTATTCTCCGTAAGTCTGGCATGGCCTCCGCTGTAAAAAAACAAGGACGCCAAACCAACGAAGGACTCATTGGTACCGAAGAACATAAAGAAGGCGTCGCTGTTGTCGAGATCAATAGCGAAACGGACTTTGTGGTCCAGAATGCGCGTTTTCAGCAGTATCTGAAAGATATGGCTGCCGAAATCGCAGCAACGAAGCCAGCTTCTCTAGAGAGCTTCCTGAGCCAGAAGTATTCCAAAGAAAACGACCTCTCCATCGACGAATACCGTGCTAACATGGTCCAGACGATTGGTGAGAACATCCAGATTAAGCGTCTCGCCTATCTCCCGAAAAATAACCATCACAGCGTCGGCGTCTATTCCCACCTTAATGGCAAGATTGTCGTCGTCGTGGAGATCGAGGGATCTGGTGATGAAAGCGCCCTCGCTAAGGACATCGCCATGCATGTAGCGGCAGCAGCGCCCGACTACCTCTCGCCTGAGAAGGTGCCGGCCGATGTGATCGCTAACGAAAAGGAGATCGCCAAGAGCCAGGTGCAAGGGAAGCCTGAGAATATCATCGATAAGATCGTTGAGGGCAAGCTAAAGGCCTTCTATGATCAGGCGTGCTTGGCTAACCAGCACTACATCAAAGATGATACCCTAACCATCGCTCAGCTAGTCGCTAACCGCGCAAAGCAAACTGGCAAGCCTCTCCAGCTCGTCAGCTTCATCCGCTGGGTTGTTGGTGAGTAGAAGGAAAGGGAAGGAATTCAGTATTCAGAATCCAGAATTCTGAATACGTACATGTTCACCTAGTCCAGCAAAACTGAAAATGATGAGATTAAGCGACATATGAAAACGAAAAAACCGAGTAAATAGCCGAAAAAGCCTATTTACGAGATTTTTCGATTTTCAGATCTGCTTAAGATCTTCGTTTTCAGTCTGCTAGACTAGGTGAACATGTACCTGAATACTGAATTTTAAAAACCGAATACTGGATTCTCATCTTTATGACCAGATACAAACGGATCCTCCTTAAACTCTCAGGCGAGATGTTAGCTGGTTCTCAAAAATTTGGAATCACGCCTGAGGCTTGTCTCAGCACTGCTCAAGCCATCAAAGCACTATCTACAGCGGGTATTCAGGTCGCCGTCGTCATTGGCGGTGGCAATATCTTCCGCGGTATCAGCCTCGCTACCGTCGGCATGGAGCGCACTCCCGCTGACCAAATGGGCATGCTTGCGACGCTGATCAATGGCATTGCTTTGCAGGAGTCACTCAAAGCGATCGGCTGTCCAACCAAAATCATGAGTGCGCTAGAGTGCCCCAGGATAGTCGAACCCTATAAGTGGTCGACCGCATTGGAGTACCTAAATAATGAGACCACCCTGATCTTCGTGGGCGGCACTGGAAATCCTTATTTCACCACTGACACAGCAGCAGCAATGCGCGCCAGCGAGATCGGTGCTGACGCTCTACTCAAAGCGACTAAAGTGGATGGCATCTACAACAAGGATCCCCTCAAATATCACGATGCTGTCAAGTATCCCACCATTACCTACAGCCAAATGCTTGCTGAAAAACTGGAAGTCATGGATGCTACAGCTGTCGCCTTATGCCGCAGCAGCGCTATTCCCATTCTGGTTTTCAATATGGCGACCTTGAAGGATGGCCAGATTCTCACGCTGTTGGGACAACAGAATTTTGGAACCTTAGTAACCCCTGGATAGTCACGATGAGCACGCTCAAGCTAACTGAAGAGAAGATGACCGCGGCAATCGAACACTTGAAAGCCGAACTCAAAAACATCCGCACTAGTCGCGCTAACCCAGGCATGCTAGATCATGTCAATGTGGAAGTCTACGGCTCTCAGATGCGCTTGCGCGATATTGCCTCCATCACCTGCCCAGAACCGCGCCAACTGCTCATCAATCCCTTCGACAAAACCCAAACCCATGTGATCGCTAAAGGGATTGAGAAGGCTAACCTTGGTTATCAACCTATCGTCGATGGTCAGACTGTCCGCATCAACATCCCCCCAATGGATGCCGAAACACGTAAAGAAATGGCTAAGCTCGCTCACAAGCGCGGAGAAGAAGCTAAAGTTGGCGTTCGGCATGTCAGACGCGATTGCATCGAAGATGCCCGTAAGCAGAAAGGTGATGGTACTCTAAGTGAAGATGAGCTTAAACGGCTTGAGAAGGCCATCCAAGACCTGACAGACAAGTTCTGCCACAAAGCGGACGAAGCTGTACAAGCCAAAGAAAAAGAGATCATGCATATTTAGCCCTTGCGAAATATTCAGGCAAGCGCTAGCATTCTAGGACATGAATGCGCCGTGAGTGCCTTCTGCATCATGTCGGCTTTTTGGCAGACAGCAGAAATAAACAAATGGCCCCATCGTCTAGTCTGGCCTAGGACACCGGATTTTCATTCCGATAACAGGGGTTCGAATCCCCTTGGGGTCAATACCTTCTTAAGAAGGGTCTTTAGCTCAGTTGGTTAGAGCACCTCACTTTTAATGAGGGAGTCGATGGTTCGAGTCCATCAAGACCCATTTTCTTCCGTCATATCAAATTCGCCCTCAAAAGCGACTTCTGCAATTAGCTCATTACGTCCATACTGTCCATGTCCATTCTTGTACAATTTTCAAGGAAAGGCATATAGTGCGAGGAAAAGGCGACAGAACTCCTGTCACTTACGTCCAAATTGTAGAGCATGATGCACGAACCGCCAGAAAAATCTGCTGAAAGACCCTTGGAGTGTAGCGAATGCAAAAAGCCAACAGCTGTGCTCTACACCGTTGTCGAACAAGGGTCGGTTACCCATACCATTATGTGTGCTTCGTGTCCGCAGTTAGAGCGCCGGCTCCATGGAACGGCTTTTGAACAGCCAATGAGCGAGACATTGGGGACACAGATTATCTGTCCGGGGTGCGGCACCTCTTTATCCAGCATTCGCTCAGGCATCCCCTTAGGTTGCTATCAATGCTATGAAACTTTCGCCGAACAGATCATCAATGAATTGATCTCATCTCAGCGGGTGCCGTCGTCGCTGCTGCAGATCAAAAGTGGAACGCCCTTGCATGTGGGGCGTTCTCCCGGTGAAGTCGTGCAGATTAGCGCAACCCAGAAGCTGCAAGCGTTGAACCAAGCGCTGGCTGAAACCTTGACGCGCGAAGACTATGAGCAGGCGGCATGGCTACGCGACCAAATCAAGCAATTAACGGAGAAGTCCCATGAAGGACAGCAGTAAGGTTGCCTCCCTATTGGCTGCTGCTGCACCTTGGGGAACCGAGGAAAGCCCTATTTGGCTTGGCAGTACGGTCAGCCTAACGCGCAACCTACAAAGATTTCATTTCCCAAAACGCCTAGAGAATGGCGACCGCAAACAACTCTTTGAGCTTGCTGGTAGCGAGTTACTGCGAAACACAGGTCTGCAAGCACCTCAACTCCTGAAAATGGAAGAGTGTTCAGCCCGGGACAAAGAGTTGATTTTTGAGCGTTTTCTTTCCACGCACCCCTATGTCCATTCGCAACCCGGTGAAGGCTTTGTCTTAGACAAAAGTGGCACATTTTTAGCTGTCCTCAACCATGAAGACCACCTAGAACTCACCAACTTAAGCTATGGCGAAGAGTTGGAGAACTCCTTTGAAAAGTTGCTTAAAATCGAGATAGAACTCGGAAAAGTTCTCAACTACGCCTTTTCCCCTACCTTTGGTTTTTTGACTTCAAACCCCACCTTGTGTGGTTCTGCGCTCACGGTACGCGCTTTCCTGCTTATCCCAGCTATCTTGCAGATGGGGTTACTAGAATCTATCCTCGAGAAGCACCAAAATTCCTTCGTCGAACTCACAGGGCTGACCGGTGCCGCCAACGATTTCGTTGGTAATGTCGTCGTCGTCAACAACACCTATACGCTGGGAGTCAGCGAAGAAAATATCCTGTCGGAAGTGCGCATGCTAGCTACGCATCTCCTCGTCGAAGAGAAAGGGTTGCGGACCAAGCTCCAAAAAGAGGCGTCTCAGACCATCAAAGACCGCATTGGCAGAGCCTTTGGTCTAATTAAATACGCCTATGAGATCGACACCTTTGAAGCACTCAACGCCCTCAGCCTACTCAAGCTAGGCCTTGCCGCCAACTGGATTACTGGCACAACAGCGAATGCGCTCGACGAACTATTTTTTAACTGTCGCCGAGCGCACCTTCTTGCTCTACTTGGCACTGATGTGGCACAGGAAGAACTCGGTCGCAGACGCGCGTTATTTCTCAGAAAAGGTATTGAGGGGCTACAGCTTAATTTATGACCGATGTCACCACAACAGGCGCGAAAGTGGGAGTCGCCTTTAATCCTATGGGATACCCACACTACACCGACCACCTCGCTGCCGTTGCCGTCGCAATGGATATCCCGCTCGTCTTCACTGACGTCGACCACTATGAACAAGCATTGCGTCTTTATCCTGGTCTTAAGGTCGAAATCATCGATTGGCAGGAGATCAATCCACGCCATCTAGTCGAACACTATGATGTCCTCTTCGTTAGTGAGATGTG
Organism: uncultured Chlamydiae bacterium; assembly: GCA_945957095.1. Classification (GTDB taxonomy): domain Bacteria; phylum Chlamydiota; class Chlamydiia; order Chlamydiales; family JAJFMA01; genus CAMFKD01. The sequence continues at coordinate 9,216 of CAMFKD010000022.1, read as the reverse complement.
GAGCCAGGAGCAGCTTAAGAGCAAATTTTACGCCTATGAGAAGGAATTCGACAAGCGGCTTCGAGTAGTCCACTGCCCGCACGGCTTCTCTGACAAAGGTTTTTGGTTTGAGCGATGCCTAGACCAGGATATCACTTTGGTATATGGCCAAAATATGCTCGATCTCATTGCTTCACGCCGTCCTGATATGGCCTTGCAACGCTATGTCGTCACAGGCAACCTCAGAAGCAGCTACTACCAACAACACAAGGCGACCTTCGATAAAACTGTCGCCACCGATGTCTTAAGCCGCTTTGCTCGGCAGCAATCCACGATCCTCTACGCCCCCACATGGCGAGATACTGAGCAGTCCACTTCTTTCTTTGACGCCGCTGAAACACTCTTTTCACAGCTACCAACACACTACAACCTGCTGGTCAAGCTCCACCCTAATCTAGAGCACGACCGCGACCACATGGCACGTGTCTACGAAATCATAGGCAAATATGAAGATAGACCGAATATCGTCATGCTCAGCGATTACCCACTCATCTACCCTGTGGCAGCAGCATGCGACATCTACATCGGCGATCGCTCTGCTGTCGGTTACGACTTCCTAGGGTTCCGTAAACCCATGTTCTTCTTAAACCAAACAGGTCGTGACCCTGCCAGAGACCGCAATGTCTACCTCTATCGCTGCGGCACCGTTGTCACTCCAGAGCAATATGACTCTATTTTTACTATCATCGAAGAGACCTTACCGCACGACCAACAACGATTTGGCGCTGTCCGACAAGAGGTCTATGAATACACGTTTGGGCTGGAACGTCCCTTTGACGCCGTACGTACCGATATCAATCGTCTTTTGGCCATGACCTAATGGCACCATTGGCGCGATCGAGATCTTCTGGAAAGTCGATTTCAACACATAATTCTGGATCAATCGTCGCCGTCCATACTTCTACACCAGCATCGATGCAGCTTTGAACAGCACGTTCAAAGTAATCGTTATCTTCGCATTCCTCTAACGCTTCTTTTAAGAGCGGTAGGTCAGTAGCACTGAAAAAATTGATGCCGAGAGCCTCTCCAGCTGGTTCGCCAACGTTCTTAGATATCTCCAAGATACGTCCGAAATCGTCAGTGCGGTATTTAACCTCTTCCTCGCCCACGATAGCCGTATCGACAATCATAGCGTTCCGACGGTTAAGCAAAAGCTTAGGCAGCACGCTGTGATGAAACACGACATCACCATTCAGCCAAAGGACATCTTCATCGCTGATGTCTTCCAAAGCACGGCGCAAGCTCTGTGACGTGTTTTCAACCGAATACTGGTGATTAACGATGTAGGTAAGCTGTGGAAAACGCTGCTGAATGCTCTCCGCATGGTAGCCGACCACTACCCTAACATCGCTTACCTTGGCATAGCGCGACAGATTGTCCAGCTGCAACTCTAAGATAGACCTGCCATTGGCTAGCGTCGTCAGCGCCTTCGGCCCCTCTTCACCGCCCAAACGCGTGCCCATTCCAGCCGCTAAGATAATCATTTTCATATGATTCTGTCCTGGTTATCGCTATCAAAGCACGCGAACCCTTTTTTCCGCAATCAGGAGAGAGGAAGGTGACTGACCATTAAATCAATTTCTTGAATCATTCATCTGCAGAGAGGGGGGAGACCTCGTTATCGTTTGTGATCCGAAAGTCTCGTTGTGAAAGGGATCAGATTAACGCAAAGACTGCAAAGGCGCTAAGACGCAAAGAGGAGACGAGAGGGTTATACGGACAAGACAGAGTCACAGAGGACACGGAGGGGAAGGAAAGTTCTTGTCGTTTGTGGCCGGAAGATATGTGTCGATGGATTTGAAACACGTGCCACGCAGAGCGGAAAAGAGCTTCAGAAACTATATCAAAAATTGCGTCTTTTCCGCCGCATGGCACATTTATATCTTATCGACATAAGACTCTCGGCACACAGTGACAAGAACTTTCCTTCCCCTTTGCGTCTTAGCGCCTCTGCAGTCTTTGCGTTAATCTGATCCCTTTCACAACGAGACTGATGGCAAACAGGCCGCATCTTCACCATCAGGAGTCGGGAGCCAGGAGATAGGAAGGAAGATCGAAGTTCCTTGCCATTCCAGATACGAGCATTTTCAATATCGTCCTTTTGACTACCCCAAGGCCGCCTTCAGGATGAAAACTCCTGACTTCTAACTAACGCTTAATGACAGGAAGCAGAATACGGGAACCGCGGACGCCGCCAAAAAATAGGGTATTCTCGGCAATAGGATGGGGAGCTTCGCTAGTGTCGCTGCGATGACGGTTGGTGGCGATGTCATAGCGAGGAAAATTGGAGCTAGAAATAGAGATGCGGATGCGATGGCCTTTAGCAAAAACAATGCTAGTCGACCAAAGGTCGATATCAAGTCGGCGTGGACCCTTATTACAGCCTATGCGACGGTCCAAAGGAGCGGCATCGCTAAGCCTCTGGATGCCATCTGCTATCAAGATGCTGCGTCCGTCCGGATAGACATCACACAATCTGACGACGATGTCGGTGTCATCCTGATCGGTTCCTAAGAGGATTTGAGCAAGGACACGCCCTGTCACTTCCAGATCTTGAGTTAGAGGCTCTGTTGTGAAGACGACGACATCATCGCGCTCTTCGATAGGTCGCTGGTCCATTGGCCCAGAGGCTAAGAAAAGGTTATTTCCACCAATAGTAGGGACTGGATTAGCCGGATCGTGATAATAGGAAAGCGACTCCAATGGCGCTGCTTTATCCGCGAGTAACTTACCCCCTGGGGCCAGATAGAATGGCGTCAAGGCTGACGGCGGCGGCCACGAATCCGCATACCGCCAAACGTTGCCACTAGATGGAGAACCGTCAAAAGGCCCCATGACATAGTAAGTGACAGATGGAAGATTAGCAATGCCGTTATCGATGCCTTTCAGGTAGTAGTCAAACCAACGCATCGCCGAATAATCCACAGGAACCTGCTGCCCCGCTTCTGGCACTTTAAAGTCCCCTAAACGCTGCTCTTCGGGCCAAAAATGAGTCCAAGGTCCGATAACCAGTTTTTGCTTACCTCGCGCTCCCTTGCCACCACGCTCCTGCCTAGACACAAAAGCATCGATAGTTCCTTGGATAAAGATATCATACCATCCACCATGGTGGATGGCAGGCGCATCGACACGGTGAGCGACGCTAACGGTATCCAGTTCAGCCCAAACATCATTATAGCGATGCTGCTTAGCAACCTCAGCCAACACGGTGGGATGCGGGGCATAATACCCTAGCCATGATTCTACCTGGTGCTTACGGAGCTGCCCCCCAGCAAAGATCCCTTGTTCAAAGAGACTGGAAGCCGCAATGCCGATATGTTGACACGTTAGATTAGGTGGTCGCGATGGCGCCATTAACAGTTGTGTGATGCCCTGGGCAGAAACGCCATAGGTGCCGATCTTACCATTAGTATAAGGGCTATTAGCCAACCACTGAACGGCATCATAGCCATCCTGCTGGACTCCCCAACCATCGGAGAGATAGGGAAAAGTGCGTCCTTCAGCATCGAGGAGATTGCGTGTATCTTGAATGGCAACAGCATAACCAGACGCCGCCATCGGCGCCAATACGTGCGCATAGGTTCGCCGCCCATTAGGAGCTCGGATGAGGATACAAGGCAGGTTGCGCGCTTCTGGATCGGGCAGGTAAATGTCGGTGGGTAACTTCACCCCGTCACGCATCGGCATATCAATAGTGACATGAGGAACACACTCCTCCGCAACACAATAACCAGCAACCAATAGTAACGCTAGTGTGATAATACGAATCATTTGCCTCATCTCTAGCTAAAACAAGAAAAAAATCATAGCACATCAGCGATTTGCTTTCTATTGAAAATATACCCAAACAAACTGAGAAGTTGGTTTGGTTATAAACATTTTACTGTCACAAATTTCTGGTGCGATAAGTGGTCATGGCGTATATGTTTGAAGAGGCCAACTGACAAAGGCATGAGGAGTTACTATGAAGAAGCAGATCACACAGATATCCGTAGCACAATCGAGTAAGGTGTTTGGTCTTTTCCACTTTTTACTCAGCGCCCTCATCTGTATGCCTCTAGCCATCCTTACCTTCCTGCTCACACGCAAGCTAGAGTACCTAGCGATAGCACTTATTCCCTTCGCCTACTGGATCGCTAGCTACGTCCTTGGCGCTGTCATCGCTTGGACTTATAACATTGCCGCAAAAAATTTCGGTGGAATCGAATACGAAACGGCCGAGATCGACTAAGCCCAGATTCGCTTAAAAAATGAAAGCGCGAGCGAGCTCGCGCACTCCAAAGCCTCGCTTCGCTCGGCGAAAGGCTTAAGCTTACTTAGCAGTCACGAGCGTCTTAGTGGAGAGGCGAGACTTGGTTCTGTTAGCTGCATTGGCCTTCAGAATACCTTTTTTAACACCCTTATCCATCAAACTGTAGACTTCATTCAAGCGCTCTTTGACACCACCGTTGTCACCGGCTTTAACAGCTTCGTCAAGATGACGTACCGCTGTCTTAATTCGAGACTTGTAAACACGGTTGCGCAGATTGCGTCTTTTGCTCTGTGCATCGCGTTTGAGTGGAGTAGGGGTTCTGCTCTTCTTGGCTTGTTCGCCGGCTTCTTTAGCCATTGGTTCCTCTTCGTTTCAATCCTGATAAGAACATAGAATCAGAAAGGAGTATAGCGAGACAGCGATATTTCGTCAAAAGGGGAAATCTGTTAGACTAAACGCCATGATGGAATACCGCACTACAGAAAGCTTGCCTCTAATGGAAGCATTGGCACGCCTAGTCCCAGGCAGCTCCAAAAGCGCACAACGCAACTGGATCAAGGTCGGGAGAGTCACCATCAATGGAAAAATCATCCAGCGGCCTGACACCTCTGTAGCTGCTGGGCAAACAGTGCGCCTAGCACACAAAAGCAAGCCACTGCCTCAGTTGCTGCGCATCCTCTACGAAGACCGCCACCTTGTCGTCGTCAATAAACCTAAAGGACTTCTGAGCGTCTCTACCAACTTTGAAACCGAAAAGACGGTACACGCCATCCTAAAAGAGCACTACTACCCCAACCGCGTCTATGTCGTCCATCGCCTAGACCAAGACACCTCCGGTGTCATGCTCTTCGCCCTATCGCAGGAAGGGTATGACAAGCTGAAAGAAGACTTTAAGACACATGCCTTACAACGCCTTTACATCGCTGTCGTCGAAGGGCAGCTAGCACCTCAGAAAGGATCCTGGACCAGCTATCTGTGGGAAGATGCCCACTACCGCGTTCACAGTAGCGACGACCCCAAGAAAGGGGAAAAGGCCGTGACCCATTACGAGGTGAAAGCAACGAACCGCCAACACAGCTGGGTGGAGCTAACGTTAGAAACCGGCAAGAAGAATCAGATCCGTATCCATTGCCATGGGGCTGGACATCCCATCGTTGGCGATAGAAAGTATGGTGCGTCGGTCAACCCTATTAAACGTCTCTGCCTACATGCGTATATCTTGGCCTTCCACCACCCTGTGACAAGGAAATGGATCTCCTTTACATCACCCCCACCTGATGAGTTCTTTACGCTTGTCAACCCGGGTAAGGTCTATGCATAAAAATCCCTACTGGTTAGCTTTCTTAGGTGTTGTTGCCCTTGCCACAGCGTGGTATGGCTACAGCGCCATCCGCAGCGTGCAAGATTATCTAGCACTCTCGCTACAAACGGCAGCTTTCGCAACTAACTGGAGCTATGAGGAGGTGTCCAGCGACACCTACCAACCCAGAGTCATCTATCACTATCGGGCTGACGGCAAGGTGTTCAGTGGCGAAGCTCTGCTATCGCATCCCAAGTCGCGTAACCTCGCTTCAGCTGAAGAGATGGTTCAACGTCTCGCCGAAGAACAGTGGACTGTCTGGCACGATCCCTACCATCCAGCCCGTTCCTCTTTACAAAAATCGTTGCCCATCCAAGAATGCCTGTCAGCGATCACATTGCTAGGGGTGTTTACCTATCTCCTCTGGCTAGGCTACTCCGTTGGAATGGTACGTTCTTAGGACAACTATGGAAGACATTGTACTGCGCAATAAAACAGAAGAGGGAATCCCTCTGGAGGCCACATTCCGGCCCGCTAATGGCTTAAGCTTAGTCAGCTTCCGCAAAGGCAATGTGGAGGTGATGGACACCTCTGTAGGGTCGCCAGGAGCTCTCATCGGCCCTCACTATGGCGACCGCAATCCCGCTCTCATCCCATCAAACGCAACATCGGCAGATCCCTACCGCCATGGAATCGCACGCTATGCACCTTGGGAAGTGACATCAGAAGCCTCATCGCTCAAAGGCACCCTCACAGGCAAACAAGAGTGGCAAGGGCAACCACTAGCAGCTTGGGAAGGACAATCGTTCACAATGGGTGTTCAAGCAACTCTCATGCCCCACGGCCTGACGATGATCATGAGTGTCGTTAGCGATTCTGATTCTGTCGCCGGACTAGAGTGCTGCTTTCGCCTTCCCAAAGGGCAGGGCCGACTCTATAGTGATGTGAAAGAGAGTTATCTGAATGGCAAACTGCCACAACCTATCCCTTCAGAATGGAACTACAACGGTCAACGGCAACTCGCTATCGACTTAGCCGCAAAGGCCACGGGCACCTTCCATCCCTTCTTCAACCCATTGGAAGGACACATACACCTCGACACATCCCATTACAAGCTGACAATGCGCTACCAATGCTGCAATGAAGAAAATGCTTGGGAGTTCGACAGCCAGCCTCATGCCAACCATGTGAAGATTAAGGCAGTGAGCGCAAAGATGCCCTTCCGTCCTTGCCTAACCGTCAGCTCACTGTCGGTGACATTGACCATTGATTGAAAGCTCTTCTAAATCCTTCTACGCGTTGCTGTAGCTCTTGAGCAGACAATGGCTGATATCCCAATACCATATTTTTAAAGACCATGAGCTTGCCCATGAGTTCTTGGGTCTTGGTAGCGGTGAAAACAACATGCAGGTGCCAGTGGGGAACAGTCTGCCCTGCCTCTCGACCATTTTTGTTGAAGAGATAGGTGGTGTGGTAACCTTTTTCGTGATAGTGCTCCATCAGCTGCTTTGTCAGCTGCATCGCCTCAAGATATTCCTCCTCACTGAGTTCAGCAAGCGTCTCGCGATGCTCTTTAGGCACCACTAAAAAGTGCAGCTTTTCTTTACTTAACACAATCGGAGCATAGTTGTAGAGAATATCAACTTTTCTGCCTTTCCACACCCATTGCCGCTCGACGACTTCGGGCTTACAAAAGGCATCGTTGCCATTAGCAACCGCTTTGACCTTTTCCACAACCGTGATCGCTGCAGCGCTGAATAGCTCTCTAGCTTTGTCGTACAACTTAACAAGCCGCCCAGAAAATAACGAAGGAAAGCTGAACGCACCAAAAGTGATGTTCCACAATACCTTCAGTTGCTTCCAAAAGACGAGCAGAGGCTTCAAAAAGCCCCAACCACTCTTCTCGTAGGGAACCACTTCCCATCGAAAAGAGCCTTCACCATCCTTGCCATATAGCAAGTAGTCAGTTACCCCTTCACTCTTCCAAAGAGCAATAATCGTTTGCAGATGCTGGTACGATTCTGCATGTTCCTTATTACACCACTGCACAACACTGCCGTGCTGAGCCCACGTCTCCAACACCATCGAACCATCAGCTAACGGACGCTCAGGAGGCAACACCTGCACATACCGCCCTAAATGGATCGCGCGGTCAGCACACATTTGCAACGTACAGCAAAAATCATGATAGTCAGTCTGTGTCTCGATAGAAGCGCTAGCTTGTGGCATCATTACACCTAGTTAATAAATTGATAAGAAATTGTATTCATTTATGTACATAATGTCAATTATGGACGATTGATATAGATGTAATAGCAGCCATTCCCGCTAAATATTACCCACTCACTTTTAGGAATTTATCACCACAGAGCGCACAGAGAACACAGAGGAAAGACAGGGAAATGAGAGATCTTTTTTCGATTTTTACGAAGATATTGTGTTTATTTTTTTCATTTCCCTCTCTGTGTTCTCGGTGGGCTCTTTGGTAGATTTCGCCTTTTGTCATTCAAAACTTCAGCGGGAATTGCTGACATAATAGGAAGCTTGCTCGAATTTATCTCTTGCTTGGACCGGTATAAAAAGTTAAACATAACTCTTTAGCATGGAGTGAACATGCCCACCCTTCCAGTACTAGATAGGATTCCCATTTGGGCCTTTTTGTTGCTCACCTTCGCCATTGTCCTCATCGCCATTGAGCTAGGTTTTCGCATTGCCGGCTACCGTAAGAAAGTGAATGAAGCAGCTCAAGCGCCAGTCGGCTCTATCTCTGCAGCGACGCTAGGGTTGTTGGGATTTATGCTAGCCTTCACCTTCGGTATCGCCGCGACCCGTTTTGACACAAGAAGGCAGCTAATCCTAACCGAATCCAATGCCATTGCCACCACCTATCTAAGAGCAGGCTATATAGCAGAACCTGAAAGAACGGAGATACGCCGTCTGCTTCGCGAATATGTCAACCTGCGTGCGAAAAGAGCCACTGCAGAACAGATTCAGCATTTATTAGATGCCTCTAATCAACTTCAGGATCTGATGTGGGCTCAAGCAGTCCAAGTGGCAACAAAAACGCCTAATGACGTCGTAAGCCTTTTCATTGACTCGCTCAACCAAGTCATTGACCTCCATTCCGAAAGGGTATTCGCAGCCCTGATGTCGCGCATCCCATCCCCTATTTGGCTAGCGCTGGGTACGTTGACGATCCTTGCCATGATCTCGCTAGGCTATATGGCAGGAATAGGAGGAGGGCGCTGTCCCGTTGTCACAACGACACTAGCATTAGGGTTTACAGCGGTGATCTTCCTTATCGTAGATTTGGACCGACCCAGCGAGGGGTTCGTCCAGGTCAATCTACAACCAATGGTTGACCTACAACAAAGGCTAGCAGAGACCACGCGTGGTCACCAATAAACCAGGGTTATAGCTAGCGCATATCGGGGCGACACTTATACGCGTATTCAATTGCCGCATTGAATTGGCTAAAAAATACTTCATTTTTAAGAGGGTCTTCCTCCGGATGCGACTGCACTCTTTCCATCCATCCCTTCATGCAGTGAAGCAAGGAAACAATTGCTCTTTGAGAATTAGTTAAATTTTCATCTAGCTGCTGCAATTGACTACGGGCATGCTC
>CAMFKD010000021.1 GCA_945957095.1 uncultured Chlamydiae bacterium | reverse complement strand
TAAGAGACAGCCCTAAGAGGGATCATGTTGCTGTCCGGAAACACTCCATATCCAGGAAAACCAACGTGTGTAAAAGAAATCAGGTATTATGTCAAGGAAAGTGGTTATGCTCTGTATTCGGTTGGGTTGGTGAAGACACCCCAGGTGGGAGTGCGGCGGCTGCCATCAAGCCATTGTCTCCAATGGCTCATAGGAGCTCCCTGTGAACCTGTTTCGTCGACGCGCCATAGTTCAAAGTTCGCATTACCGGGGTTGACTGTAAGGGCAAAGTAATCGGTGACCCAGTTTGTATCGGCAAAGATAAGTGGAGCTGGCATGGCGAAACCAAGCTCTTGCGCAGCTTCGGCAACCTCTCGGTGGAAGTTGATGCGTGTGCTACTGCCTTTGAGCAGGCAGAGGAGCGCTTTGACAACGTTCTGCAACTGTTCAGCGGTAAAGGCTTCGATTGACGGAGCTTGCCTCTCTAGTTCAATAAACAGAGCTTTGAGTTGCTCTCGTTCGCTCTGCTTAAGGCTGGCAAGACGATCTATTATAGCATTAACTCGGTTAGCGAGGTCATAGCCTCTAGCAACAGGAAGCGTCTTATACAGGAAACTATCCATATCGTCCTGGGATAGCAGTGGTGTGCCGTAACGTTGTAGCTTTGGGGAACGGCTGACTTCTTTCAATAGGTAGTCACGTAGCTCTAAAGCGCTTAGCCGCCCTGGTACAGAGTAGAATACATTATCATAGGCATCTTTGAAGTCTTCTGGGACCACTTCTTGTCTTAGGGTCTTTACAATATGGCGGATGAGATCGCGGTCGAGATATTGTTCTGTCACAAAGCGCTTAGCTGGAAGGAAGATTTGGTCTCGTACCCACGTGTAAGTAAACGTTTTATCTAAGACGCCCTTTCGAAATAGACTAAGGCCTGGTTTAAAGAGGAAGGCGTGAGTTGGTGAGTGGATGAGCAATGCTTTGGAGGGGTTATTTACATATTCTTCAGAGACGCTAGGGGGTAGCTTTTTGGTAAGATCGAGGAGAAAGACGGCAAGCTCAATGGGGCTTTCGACCCAGCGTTCATTGGTAGTGTGTTTATCACTGCGGTAGTAACAGCTGATCAGCGTTTCCATGTTGCCACCGGAGGTATACGCCCATGGCTTTTTTTCCAATAGTTCGAGGTGCTCGAGGGGATTTTTGACAAAACGCCCGCCTTTCGATTCTGCCATGCGGTATAGGGCGCTCTCGATAAACTGGGGTGTCTTAACATGGATGACGATGGCTGTAATCATTTGGCCAAGATCTTCGGTCAGACCCTCGAACTCTGGGCTACTGGAGAGAATGGGCTCTGTCATCGTGAAGAATGAGGCGAGAGCCTCCACATACTGAGCTGGGTTATAAATGCGTGTCCAGACGGCAGTGTTGGGACGCCCATGCTTAAACAGAAGGCGGAAGCCTGCTGGACTGTCATCGTAAGGCCCTGATTCGACTTCGTGAAGATCAGCATCATAGACCTCTTGGAAGTAGTTGGGGAAGAGTTCAAGGTACTTGTCAATGATGACGGAAAAGAGGTTGGCATAGCGCTGCGCTTTATCATGAGCTTTGTTGCGCAGCACTTCTACTGTGTAAAATTCGTTGCGGCGGGTTTGATATTCGATGTTGAGGAATTTGAGCTCCTGTTCAGTTGTCGCTCGTCTGATGCGCTGTTCCAAGTATTTGATGTTTTGGTATTGTGCTTCGTACTCTTCTTGCTGCTTCTGCACTTCGCGATTGGTTTCATCAAGTCGCCCTTGCAGGATCTGATAAAGGCAATTACCGATACCACCAGGTTCATTGGCACCTAAACCTAAACTGGAGTATAGGTTCCACTTGCTGAAGTTGGCTTTGGTTTCTGCAAAGCTGGCGACGGTGAACTCCCAAGTACGCAAAAGGGCATTTTCAGCTAGTGCCTTAAAGGTATTACCAGCTATGTCCATCTGCGATAATGCCAGTTCACACCGCTCATTCTTACTAGTGGTTGCCTTGCTGAGATGCGTCACCTGAATCATCAGGTTATCTTGCAGCATAGGCTTGGGTCGGTTCTGAAAGTCTTTGATATCTTGCTCTGTCAACTGATGATGGACAAGGATAGCCTTGCGGAAGATCTCTTCAACGCTCGTGATGACATAAGCTTTTTCGCTTTCCCATATCTCCAATAGATGTTCAATGATTTTTTTTGCGACTTGTATCTCGCCTTCGGGAGGGATGTCGGAACCAATCAACCCAACAGCACGGAAGGCAGCAATAACTCCTGGTGCTTCCCAAATGTTGTTTGAGGGATCGTCAGCAGAATGCCAGAGGCCTAAACGCCGACGTAAATCTCCGGCTCCCCAGGTCGAGCTGACAGGAGCCGTGTACTCAACACCGCCAAAAGTGCGTTTGAGGCGCCCAGTGCCAAGCAACTCCTCGATATCACGGAGAAACTGTTGCGGTTGCTCATTATGGATAATGATACAGGGAGCTGTGGCGAAGCAGGAGCCGACATTTTGTCTGAGATAGCATAGCCATGCCGCCAACGCCGCCCGCCTGGCGTGGGTATCAGTAATGGCTTCTCCGGGTGGTAATTGAAGCGTATCACGGATGACCTGTTCCAACAGTTTATGGTTGGTGGGCTTAGTGATGCGCATGATTTGCGCGCGCAGGTCGCGCCTTTGCCGAAGAAAACGGATAGTTGCCAAGATGCTTTCTTGTCTTTTGGCATCGTGTTGTCGATCTGGACCGATCGGATAGAGTCGCGCTGTTAGCATCTCTTCAATCCAGGCTAGCTTCTCTTCGGAGAATTCTCCTTGTTCGTCGATGAGAAAGGCGGCAAGCAGCCTGGTTCGTAAGGTGTTGCGAACTGAACAGCCTTCTTGAATGCCAGTACGTTTCAGGCGATCTGAGAGATCAAGATACTCACGTCCAAGGAGATCTGCTAATTCGGGAAACGTCGCACGCAATCGCTGATGCTCTTGCCTAGCTATTGCGTGAAAGACACGGGAATAGAAGGCCGGATCTGTCACCGCCACTTCGACAGACTTTAAGGTTTGTTCTAGCTCTGAAAAATCCAACGGGTTCGCTCCGGTCTAACGTTATCCAAGATCAGCCATTCCCGCTAATTCCTCCATTAGGGCCGAACGAGGGCTGACAGACGGCTCGGTTTGCGACGAATTCGTAGTTGGAAACTACGGACGAGGAGCAAAACAAGCCAGATGGCATTGCCCGCGGTCGGTCCTAATGGAGGAATTAGCGGGAATGGCTGATCCAAGATCATACTTAAAAGGTAGCAAAAATCTACCCTTTCTTTTTGCCCGTTGATGCAGTAGAATTTGTCTACGGTCAGCGTTTCACGGTAAATCCCCTAGAAGGACCGAGCAAAGACTGACAGATGACTTGGTTTGCGACGTATGCGTAGTTGAAAACCACGGACAAGCCAATGGATGCAACATGATAACCCCTGATAGGTTTATGCAAATCAAACTTAAGGATGGCTCTTCGGTAGAGTTAGATGCAGGCAGCACAGCTTTGGACTTAGCTAAAAAGCTTAACCAGACAGGACCTGGGCAAGGGCTTGCCGCTAGCATCAACGGCGCGACCAAGGATTTGGCGACTCCGCTGCACGATGGCGATGCGGTGATCTTGTGGACTTTTGACGATCCGGAAGGCAAAGAAGTGTTTTGGCATACGTCTGCACACGTCTTAGCTCAGGCTATCCTTCGTCTATGGCCAGAAGCTAAGCCGACAATAGGGCCTCCCATTGAAAACGGGTTTTACTATGATTTTGCGAACCTCACCATCAGCGATGAAGATTTCCCCAAAATCGAAGAGACGATGAAGGCAATCGTCAACGAAAACTACAAAAGCCAGCGAGAAGAATTGGGATCAGCTGAAGAGGCAATTAAATTATTTGAGCACAATCCCTACAAAGTCGAGTTGATTAAGAGTTTTGATTCCTCGCAACCCTTGACAGGCTATCGTCAAGGCGAATTTTTTGATCTTTGCCGCGGACCCCATCTACATAATCTTGGCAAAATCAAAGCATTGAAGGTGATGAAGACTTCCGGCGCCTACTGGCGTGGTGATGCCAAAAATGAGATGCTGACGCGTATTTACGCCACTTCATATCCCGATCGCAAGCAGCTTACAGAATATCTAGACCTGTTAGAAGAAGCAAAGAAGCGCGATCATAAGGTGTTAGGGCCTAAGCTAGATCTGTTCTCACTGAAGGAAGAGGCTCCTGGCATGCCCTTCATCCATCCTGCTGGGATGATCGTCTGGAACCAGCTTATGGAGTATTGCCGCGAGACGTTTTGGGAAAACGATTACGTTGAAATCAAAACGCCAACAATGATGACGAGAGAACTGTGGGAGCGCTCGGGCCATTGGGCTAACTACCGTCAGAATATGTTCACAGTGCAAGCAGAAGAACGCGACTTCGCGATTAAACCGATGAACTGCCCTGGCGGCATGCTCTTCTTCCGTTCTCATGTGCATAGCTACCGCGATTTACCGATGCGTGTGGCTGAGATCGGCAACGTTCACCGTTTTGAGCCATCTGGAGCCTTGTCCGGCTTGCTACGCGTCCGCGGCTTCCACCAAGACGATGCGCACATCTTCATGCGTCCTAGCCAGATCGAAAGCGAAATCCTGAATGTCCTCAACCTCGCTAATGAGATTTATACGTTGTTTGGCCTCTCCTATCATCTCGAGCTGTCTACCCGACCAGAAAAAAATACCATCGGGACAGATGAAGATTGGGAAAATGCTACCAATGGTTTAAGAGGAGCTTTGGAGAAGGCCGGACGACCTTATCGTGTCAACGAGGGTGATGGTGCTTTCTATGGCCCTAAGATCGACTTTCACTTCCGCGATGCCATTGGTCGTACTTGGCAATGTGGTACAGTGCAGTTGGATATGGCGCTGCCAGAGAAGTTTGACCTCGAGTACACAGAAGAAGATGGTTCGCGTAGAAGGCCGGTGATGATTCACCGTGCTCTGTTTGGTTCTATCGAGCGCTTCTTTGGGGTTTTGCTAGAGCATTTCGCTGGTCGCTTCCCTCTTTGGCTTAGCCCAAGGCAGATCCGTATCCTCACTGTCGCAGACCGACATATTCCTTTTGCACAAGAGCTGAATACCCAGTTCCGCAAACAGCGCCTACATAGCACTGTCGATAGTACTGGTGAGTCGATCAGCAAGAAGGTACGTAATGCACAGCTTGATCAAGTCAACTATATCTTGACGATCGGCGACCGCGAGCAGGAACATGGTACGGCGGCGTTGCGCACGCGCGACAATGTGGTTCATGGAGAGGTTCAGATCAACGACTTTCTGCAAAAGGTGGAAGAAGAGCGCCGCGGCCGTGCCCTTGTATCGCCGTTTACGTCTCAGCAGTAAGGAGCGGTAAGGTTATGCGAACGATAGCAGTGAGCAGCTTTAAAGGTGGAACAGCTAAAACCTCGACAGCGTTGCATGTTGGCGCTGCTTTAGCCATCTTCCATAAAAAGAAGGTGTTGCTCATCGATTTTGATGCACAAGCCAACCTAACATCAGGTCTTGGCTATGATCCCGATTCCGCAGATAGTCTGGCAGCGGTGCTACAGGGTGAAAAGAAGATCAAAGACGTTATCCTTAAGACGTATCATCCCAACCTCGACCTCGTACCTGCAGATACATGGCTGGAGCGAGTGGAGGTGACAGGCGCTTTGGCTGCCGATCGCTACTCTCATGAGCGCTTGCGCGAGATCATCAAGCCACTCAAGTATGATGTCGTCATCATCGACACACCACCATCCCTCTGTTGGTTAACGGAATCGGCAATGATTGCCGCTCATCATTCGCTTGTCTGCGCGACGCCAGAATTCTATAGCGTTAAGGGATTGGAGAGGTTGGGGGAGTTCATCGAAAGTATCGGGCAACGTCATCCCATGGATGTCTTAGGGGTAGTGCTATCGTTTTGGAATTCTCGAGGGAAGAGTAACAAGGCCTTTTTAGACATCATTGAAAGGGTATTTCCGGGCAAGATCTTGAAATCGCGCATCCGTCGCGATATCAAAGTATCGGAGGCGTGTATCTATGGCAGACCGCTCTTTGACACCTCGCCAGAAAGCCGCGCAGCCGACGACTATCGAGCTGTCACTAAAGAATTGTTACAGCGTCTCAAGTAAAAAGGGGTCTGATTATGGCCAATGTCAATGCGATGCTCAGCGAACGCTTAGCAAATAAAAACAAACATTCTAAGGTTGGTGATCTCGCACGCCGAACAGCAGAAGGCAATTTGTCTGGCTTTGCGGGGCTTTTCGGGACAGCTGAGCTATCTGACGGGGAAGCGGAAGCGTTGACTTCCATTCTAAACGACTACGCGACTGACAGCAGCGACATTAAAAAGGATCTAGCGGCCTTAACAGCGATTACTTCGGAAGTCAAGGCGATTAACAACCAAGCAGCATTGCTGCATGGCGAGCGGATTAAGAAAGCTCATGCTATTCTAATCAAATACCTCGATGGGGCCTTTACTGCCTGGTTAATAGCCACTTACGGTAATCGTCAAACGCCTTATAACCTGTGGCAATACTACGAGTTCTATCATGCGCTACCTAAGAAGCTGCAACCTCAACTCGATAGCATGCCCAGACAAGCCATCTACTCTTTGGCCAGTCGTGATGGCGAGCTCGATGAGAAGATCAAAATCGTTCAAGAATATGATGGCGAAACGAAACACGAACTGTTGTCCCTTATCCGTCAAACATTCCCTCTCTCCACCTCTGATCGCCGCCGGCAAAATATTGCCGAAGCGACGATCGCCAGCTTAGAACGGGTCAATGCTACCTTGCGCAACAACCGCATCGCGATGACAAAAGCGCAGAAGGAGACGTTGCTTGGACTCATTCAAGGCCTTGAACAGCTGGTCCGTGGAGCTCCGCGCTCTTGAAACGCAAAGAAGGAAAGCCGTGAAGCGTGTGCCTGTTAACGGTCTCGTTGTGAAAGGGATCAGATTAACGCAAAGACTGCAAAGGCGCTAAGACGCAAAGAGGAAAAGAATTTATTATCGTTATCCCTCTACTTCTTTGTAATTCATTTAATCCCATTGCCTCTTCAATAAGGTGTCGCTATACTGTGGTCATCGCTTAACAAGAAGAGAAGGAGACAGCTATGCTACAAAAGAAGAACGTTGAACGCTTGCGCTTCCATCTACAACGTCTATTTGCACTTAAAGTGGGAAGAACGACGTTTCGAGAGTTGCAAAATGCCATTTTAGCTAGTGTTGAAGGCAGTCGTGAAGAGGCTAGCAAAGTCTTCGAAGCCATCATGCGCGGTGAAGTTCCTGATGGGTTAGCAGATAAGGAATCCACACCACAGCTGCGTACGCTAATAGACACCTATTGTGTGCCTTGCCGTCTAGCCCAAGACATCTATGAGCGCGGAGAGTTTGTACAGGTAATCACGTCTGACACGCTACGTCAAAATGATCGTACTCTCTTCGTTAACCGTGTACGGCGTATCGATGGCGACGAAATCCAATTCTTAAGCGATGTAGAAAGCACCTTGCATCTGATTCAACACTTTGCTGGGCGCTTAGCCGACATCGAAGCAGAAACGGGAGATAAGAAGAGTTTGGAAGGTTTCTCCAAAGAGTTTGGAGCCATCAAGCGCATCTTTGATCAGCTGCAGACCAAAGTGGGAGCCGCCAAATAAATGGCGTCATCCGCGCATTCACCCAAGCTGCAAGAGCCTGGACGCATTGCCGTCTATGCCTCTCAAGGCTTGGGAGATGGTTTGCTCTCTCTGATGGTCGCCAACCAGCTAGTCCAGTTGGGACACGAAGTATCCGTTTATAGCAGCGTCTTGACGTCATTTCGGCCTTGGGCGCCACACGTCCTGATTAAGCGCTTTGTCGATCCCTCTTCACTAGAGGAAGAGCTAGCTGGTTACGATTTTGTCATTGCTGCTGACTGTACTCCTGTCATTGCGATGACTCCTTCGGATCGTAGAGCAGTGCTCTACGAGAGAGACTTTGATAAATCGCAGACGATGGTCAGCAACTTGTTGGCCTATGTGCGGAGGGATTGGAATCCCAACGCCACCTCTGAGGCTGGTGTACGCCCTCCTGTCTCTCTTACTCATCGCCGGCACTCCAAACGTGTTGTGATTCACCCTACCAGTGGCGCAGCGATCAGGGATTGGCCGGCAGATAAGTTCATGCAGCTTGCCAAACGCCTGCGTTCTGCTGGCTATGAACCGGTATTTATGGTGAGCCCTGCTGAAGCCCCAACTTGGATGTGGGTGCGCGATTCTGGCTTCAGTCTTATCGTCCCTTCTACAATCGATGTCATGGCACGCTACATCTTTGAGTCCGGCTATCTCATCGGTAATGATTCTGGTCCTGGCCATCTTGCTTCGCTGCTAGATATCCCTAGTCTATGCCTCTGCGCACGATACAGCTACCTCCGTTTATGGCGTCCTGGCTGGCGCAAGGGAGGAGTTGTGACGCCATTTCTGCCATTGCCTGGGGCGCGGCTTAAGCAAACATATTGGAAGCGACTTCTGACTGTCGGCCGGGTCTATCGATCTTTCCTTAAGCTTACAGCCAGCCATTCCCGCTAATTCCTCTACTGGAAGAATTAGCGGGAATGGCTGGCTCACAGCAAATAAGCAAGAGCAAACACAGCATACATGATGATAGCTGCTGGTAAGGCTGCCAGAAAAAGATAGAGTGGCGATACACCTCCTTGGAAAAATCGCTGTAATAACGATTGACCAGCAGGATTGGGAGCATTGGCGATGACAGTCAGCCCACCGCCTAGGACAGCACCACTGACAACAGCATACTTAAGGGCATCGTCAAAATTGGGGATGAGTGCCGCAAGTGAGGTAATAGCTGCGTTATCGATGAAGGCGGTAAGGGCGCTCGCTAAAGCCATCAAAGGAAGCACATTTAGTCTGGGTAACAGTGGTTCGATCCACCATTCCTGAAAACTAATATGGATGACAAGCCCTGCTAAAAACGTGCCGACAAGTAGTGGTGACCGCAAGTTTAAAGACGTTTGATAAGGTAGGGTGATATGATGGAATGCCAAATAAATTAAGAAAGCGCCAGCAAAGATAACAGGATAGTGATTGTTGAGTACCGCCCATATCAAAAAGAGAAGCTGTACGATGATGATCCATGATGGGATGGTAATACTATCTAAGCGCTTATCTGCGTGTCTAACTACCCCTTCTACAGGAGTTATCTTTAATTTGGCGAATTCTCTTCGCATCGCTAGATAATAAGCAACATTAGTGACGATGATACCTGCGATGGCTTTCCAGCCAAAGGTTCCCATCATGTATGGTGTTGTCCACACCCATTTTTTGGCGACCATAAGGACGGGTGGTGCAGCAAAATTGGTCAAAACACCGCCTACGCTGATATTCGTGAAGAGAAGACCTAACGTTGCGTAGGCTAACTTTGGACTGGGTTTGTATGCATAAAACTGCCGCGCTAACAGTAAAGCAGTCACTGTCATTGCTGCAGGTTCTGTGATGAATGCACCTAACAATGGCCCTACAGTCAATAAAATGATCCACCAGGCTACGGGACCGTTATTTCCCCATCGCGCTAGCGAGGCCAAGGCATTTTCGGCAAATCGTATCACCGGATAACTGCTCGCTAAGGTCATCATGACGACAACAAACAACGGTTCGATGAAGTCAAGGCTATTAAGATGGTGTACGGCGACGTCCCAGCTATATTGAAAGCTCATGAGCAGCATTAATGGGACAACCCAAAGCGCAAAGACAATTTCCACCTCTCCAAGAAATGCCAGCAGTTGAACCACAAACCATTTATCTGGTTCTCGAATCCCGTAGGCTTCCGCATGTACACTATCAGCGGGAACGCCTAATCTTTTGCGCATTGCCATCGCGAATCGATGAATGCTATTGGCAAGTAGGGTGTGGAGAATGGCCAAAGCAAAGATGACGGTTGCTACGAGATTGAACGGTTGCGCCGTGAGGCGATGATAAAGCTGTTGAGCGACAGTGGGGAGTGCTTCATCGCGGTAATCGCTAGATAACTCGATCAATGTTGCTGATGTACCAGGTCCGAATAAGACCGATGCGGCTGCCAAAGCCCCTTGAGCAAGAAGGCACAGCAACACAACTGCCATTAGTATCACTGCAAAAGGCTTCCATCCGGTCATCAGTACTCTCTTCTTATGATCCTATGTAACACAACACTCGACACGATACCACCTATACCAAAAAAACCTCAAAAGTTAGGGCTTCGGCAAGAGTTTTTGTATTTGTTCAGCTATGTCACAATTTGTGCCCGCGCCCTATTATGGACTCCGGGCACGGGCACGAATTGGCTACCCCGTGAACACGTGCAATTTTTCATGTTCTGAATTCCATTTCACCAGTACACTGCCAATAACGTAAGGAGGGATCTTATGTTAGGGACTGGAGAACTGATCGTTATTTTCTGTGTTATCCTTCTGCTTTTTGGAGGAAAACGGCTACCAGACCTCGCTAAGAGTTTAGGTGTAGCTATCCGCGAATTTAAGGATGCTTGTCAAGGCAACATCGAACAGAAGCCTTCTGATCCCGAGGACAAGAGCTAGGATGTCCGAAGACGACAGCGATGGATCCCTCTGGGGCCATGTTGAAGAATTACGGCAAACCCTGATCCGTGTGCTTGTCACGATTGTAGGGGCTACTATTCTTTGTTTTGTCTTCTATCAGCAGATACTGGCTTTCTTGACACTCCCCCTCTCTTGGCAAGCACAGCCCGCCGCCACCTCTTATCAAGTGATCCGGGAAAGGGTGGTTAACCAAGGACACAGTAGTTTAGCCTATGCGCTTCCAGCTGACCGAAGCCTAATCGCAAGCGACTCAACGAAAGAGCTGAGTACGGGTTACTATGAGCTATCTCCAGGGGGATGGCTAGAGGTGGAATGGCTAAAGGCCAGGGATCAACTCGTGCTCCTGGGACCCATCGATGGGTTTCGCGTCGTCTTACAAGCTAGTTTCTGGTTTGCTTTGGTTGTCTCTTCGCCACTCTGGCTTTACTTCATGTTTCAGTTTGTCGCACCGGGACTTAGGGTGAGTGAACGCTCTCTAGCTTTCCCCGTGGTAACCTTTTGCCTGCTATTCATGACCTTAGGTGCCCTCTTCGGGTTCTTTGTGACTATCCCGATTGCCAACCAAACACTCTATGCTTTCAATAATGAGATCGGAATCAATCTTTGGACCCTTTCTCATTATCTGGACTTTACCTTGCTCCTGTTATTCGCTAATGCTTTAGCGTTTGAGTTATGCGCATTGCTCTTGCTCCTGGTTTACTTTCAAGTAGTTGATGCAGAATGGCTTTCAGAAAAACGGCGCTACATGATCGTCGCTATTTTTATCCTGAGCGCTCTCCTCACACCTCCGGATGTGATCACACAACTGCTTGTCGCGCTACCGCTTTGCGCGATGTATGAATTGGTCGTTGTCTACGCTAAACAAAGAAGAGGCTACTTAGCTCGAACATGCAGCAGGTCGCGCTGATCGTGATCCTCTAGAAGACGGCGCCATTCCTCTGCTACCCAGCTAAACTCCTCTAACAGATAGGTCAACGTATCCTGTGTGATGTGCTGGATCGATTCGTCAAAGTTCAGACTGACCGCATACTTCTCCTCATCGAGATGCAGAAACGTACGAAGAGGGGATATCGGCCCCTTAAACTGAGGAGACAAGCATTGACGCACACTGGGCGGAATGTAGTTAACCGCTTGATAAACAGTTGTTTTCATGTTTAACAAAGCGCCTACAGGTGCATACTCTATTGCCACCATAAAGCCATTGACTGGCACATCAGCCTTTCGGTTGTGCTTCAGGTGATCAACTAAATCTTTTATCGGTGTTTTATAATGCATCTGCACACCTTTTTTACTGCTCCGCTCTCTTATTATAATATTAAAATTATTTATTAGTTAAGTAAAAGGTTTTAAATCGCTGTTTTTTTTCTTAACGAGGGTTGAACACGTAGCTTCTCAAAAAGTCCTGGCACGCGATGACCTAGCGAAACGCCCAGAATGGCCAGCGCAGTAGCTCAGCGTGCCAGGACTTTTTGAGAAGTTACGTGAACACATACCGGCGGCTTATTGTGTTGATTAAATGCATTTATTGATAAATCTGATTGAGAAGCTATGGACAATCGTAGCTTCTCAAAAAGCCCTGGCACGTGATGACCTAGCGAGCTGAGATAGTCTGGGCGTTTCGCGACGAGGGAATAGCGTCAGCTATTTCTGAGGAGCAAAACGCCCAGAATAGCCAGCGGAGCAGGTCAGCACTCCGTAACCAACTTTTCAGTTTCTTTGGGTATAATCCGATGAGCCACCCATTTCTTCCGAGCATCATTTCAGTGTTCAAGGAGGGGTACACTCTTAAGAACTTTGCTAAAGATCTTACGGCGGGTTTAGTTGTAGGCATCTTATCTCTACCAATGTCCATCGCTTTTGCTGTCGCTAGTGGCGCTAGGCCCGAACAAGGCCTCTATACCGCCGTTATCGCTGGGTTTCTTGCTGCTGTATTCGCAGGCTCAAGGGTGCAGGTGTCAGGACCTACAGGTGCTTTCATCATCTTAGTCGCTGACACTATTGCTCGCTATGGTTACGAAGGCTTAGTCGTCGCTACGGCGTTGGCTGGCTTAATCCTTATCGCAATGGGTTGTGCTCGTTTTGGTGCTGCTCTGAAATTCATCCCTTATCCTGTCATCGTCGGATTTACTAGCGGAATTGCCATTTTGATCTTTTCGTCTCAAATCAAAGACTTTACTGGCATGCATGTCATAGAGGCTACACCAACCCATTTGGTTGACAAATGGAGTTTCTATTTCAGTCAGCTCAACCACATAGAAGGCGCAACACTAGCCATCTCTTTTTTCACAATCGGGATCATATTGCTTTGGCCTACTGTTTCTAAGACGATTCCTGGTGCCTTAGTCGCCATCGTTCTCTCTACGCTAGCCGTCTACTACTTTGACATTAAAACAGAAACAATCGGCCAGCGCTACGGGGCCATTAACACGAGCTTGCCAACTCTCTCCCTTCCAAAGCTCTCCTTCGACCAGATCGCCGACCTTCTCTCTCCGGCCATCGCAATCGCCTTATTAGCTGGCATTGAGTCCCTTTTATCTGCTGTTGTAGCGGATGGCATGACGGGAAGGCGACATCGCTCGAATATGGAGCTCATCGCTCAGGGAATAGGTAATGTCGGCGCTGCGCTATGCGGAGGCATTCCTGCAACCGGTACTATCTCACGCACTGTTGCCAATGTGAAGCTTGGCGGTCATACGCCAGTGGCAGCCATCGTGCAGTCATTGGTCGTTTTAGTTGTCTTACTTTTCCTGGGTGCTGCCGTGTCTTTAATCCCCTTGGCCTCCCTATCCGGTATTCTGGTAGTGATCGCCTATAACATGAGCCAATGGCGACAGTTTCTTCAGCTACTGCGCAGTCCAGTAGGCGATGTGGCTATCTTACTGACCACCTTCTTGTTGACAGTGTTAGGCGATGTTGTAACGGGCATAGAAGTGGGAATTATCTTATCAGCCTTTATCTTCATCAATCGCATGGCCGAATCTACTCGCACCGATGACCTTAAGCTACTCGTATCCGAAGATGAAGACCCCAGGGACTATGATGCTATGCGCGAACTGGAGATCCCCGATGAAATAGCTGTCTATCAGATATATGGATCTTTGTTTTTTGGGGCGGCAGAAAAGCTCAAAATGGCCATCCAACGGATCTCCCACAAACCTAAGGCGCTCGTCTTACGCATGCGCCATCTGATCAATATCGATGCAACCGGACTCATGGCTCTTCATGATATTCTCGATCGCGCAGACCAAAACAAAACAACAGTGATCTTATCAGGTGTGCGACCAGAGCTATATAAAGCCTTAGAGCGCGGGGGCATCACCCAACGCATAGGCCCCAATGGTTTCCAGAAAAATATTTGGGATTCCATCGCCTATGCCAAGCAGATTCTCGCTGGCGATAAGAACCCCAGGTAGCCATGCACCTCTATTTCTTTGATGGCTGCATGAGCTCTAAGTCTTTGTAGGCTTGGAGCAGGAGCTGCTGAATTTCAGTGAGGGTATGCTTAGCATTCTCCCACTCTCTGACGGACTGGTGGAGCTGATCCCCTGATAGGGAAGTCCGTTGCTCTTTTTCCATCGCAACATGACGCAGCTTCTTCAACAGCTGCTGACTCGCTGTGTCATTGTTCTCTATTTTCACCTTTTTCGGGTGAACGGATTCCGCCATAGAAAAGCCCCTCCTTCCACCTTCTTTGTATCAGGGTTGGAGGCTCCAGTCAATGGGGGTGGCACCAGCCTGCCTAAGGAAGTTATTCGCGGTACTGAAGTGCTTGCAACCCAAGAATCCTTGATAAGCTGAAAGGGGGGAAGGGTGAACGCTCGTCAGAACGAGATGCTTCTTATTAGACGTTACCTCATGAACACGAGCAACTTTCTCCTTAGCCGATTTCCCCCAAAGCAAATAGACCACTGGCTCTGTCTTCATCCCCACCCGAGCAACGATCGCATCTGTCAGAGCTTCCCAACCCCGGCCGTAGTGAGACTTTGCCTGCCCTCCTCGCACCGTTAAGGTAGCATTCAGTAACAGCACCCCCTGCCGTGCCCAAGAAACCAGACAGCCATGCGTTGGCTCGGGGATTCCTAAGTCGTCTCGAAGCTCCTTATAAATGTTCAGCAGGGACGGAGGAGGCGGGACACCTTTGTTTACGCTAAAACTTAATCCATGAGCTTGACCTGGACCATGATAGGGGTCTTGACCCACAATCACGACTTTAACGGCATGTAGAGGCGTCTCGCGCAATGCATTAAAAACTAATTCGTGGGGTGGGTAGATAGGGGGAGCAAAGCGCCTTTCCGCTTCTACAAATGCCGCTAGTTGGGCTATGTAGGGTTTAGCTAACTCGTCAGCTAACGCTTCTCGCCAGTCAGTGGGGATTTCGAGGGGTAGAGGCGGACACTCTGCTGCTATCATAGGTCTCCTCGCCTAACTAGGCTGCTATTTTACTTGCAGGGCCAAATGTCACAAGCGCCGGAACGCGGAAGGCACGGCGAAGCCGAACAAAGATCTTGGGTTGCTTTTGCTTTTCTCCCTTGTCGATGAAGACTGGAAGAACCTGCGTCTCTGTTCCACGTAGCACCTCTTGTAGGGAGCCGCTTAGACGTTCGATCTCCTCTGCGACATTCTCCTTCTCTACGAAGAGACAGACGCTGATGCCATTCGCTAACGTCTTGCGAAGCGTTTCTTGACATGACTGATTATGTTCCAACGTTTCAATCGGCGGCATTAACACGACCCGTAACATCTTGTATAGACGACGCATGAAGCGGCTGTGGTGCTGCTCTTGTTCGATAAAGAAGCGCATTCTGCGCCGCTGAGCCCCCATCAGGACCAAGGTGTCATTCCATGCCGTGTGGGAACAAACATAAATCGCTGGCGGCTCGGGCAGATGTTCTCTGCCGGCAAACGTCATCTGAAATCGCAACCTAGAAAAGCACATCGCGACAAACCGTGTGACATAATCGAAGAAGCGGTAGGCGATAATCAGGCAGACGCCTAGGGTCAGCGAGCCGATGATCACGAAGCCCTCACTGGGGTCGAGGC
>CAMFKD010000020.1 GCA_945957095.1 uncultured Chlamydiae bacterium | reverse complement strand
TTCCATTTCCCTCTCTGTGCGCTCTGTGTTCTCTGTGGTAAAAATTTTAGCGGGAGCTGCTGTGTGAACGATCAGATTAACGCAACTCCCATTAACATATCTGCCTCCTGGCTCCTGACTCCCGGCTCCTCAAAAGCTCCGGATGTAGTGCTCGTCAGCGATGGCATCCCAGAGCGGCGGGACGCGCTTGAGAAACTCGTCTGCACGGACATCCCAGGTGTGTTCTAAGCCTACTGTCTTGATTCCTCTTTCGACGGCTGCGCAACGCTCACCATCATGCTTAAGATAGTGTTCAAGACGTTCGTTGACATAGTCCCAGCGTCCATGCAGGTAGGCGACAACACCGCGTTCTTCGCCAAAGTGGGCATCGATGTAGCGGTTGGCATCGCTAAATACTAAGGCACCTGCTGCCAATCCCAGAATAGTGCGCTCATGGGTACCGTGCTTAAAGCAGGGGTAGTTATCCAGACAGATTTTGCTGCGCTTCAGAACGTGCCACACTTCCTGCCTGGGCAAAGCAGGAGAGCTAGTGATGTTAGGGCAACTCGCTAGAAGCTGCGACCAATTCCGTGCACCAGGATACTGTTCCGAAGCACCCACATCGCCAAAGACATGCACCTGTACACTACGGATAGACCGCAATAGCTCTAGACGGCTTACGGCTCTGGCATAGCTATCCACTTCAGCACATAAGCGCGTAAAGTCATGCCCATTTGGCTCTAAGCTAGAATGGCGCCACGCCCCGACAAGTGCCTGAGTGAAGGAAGTATGGTCGTCGGATAGCGTCAACGCAACCGCTTCTTCTAACACTGCGATCACTTCTGGCGCATATCTTTTAAACCAGCTATATCGTACAGCATCAGGATCATAGCTACTACCAATAAAGACGACGTCATACTCTTTTTCTTCAGAAGGCTCTAAGATCAACTCTCCTTTTACAGCATGGGGAAAGAAGAAGACGCGGTCACATTTGGCATTCAGAAAGAGCTCGCAATCAAAGTAATCAACACAGCCTACGATGCTGTAAGGACTCTTAGTCAGGTAAAGATTGTAGATAGCTGGCTCAGCGAGAAGAGTGACGTGAGGTATCTTCAAAAAATCACTAAAGATGATCTTTTTGGCAGAAGGCTGCGGGGCACAAAAGGAACAGGTGACATCTGGCCGTTGAGATAAGATATGTTCGAAATGTTTCTTTTGTAGCTGACCCTCAGGGATATCGATAATGGTCGTGTTAACCCCTCGCCGCTCAAGAGCCTGCGATAGCTCTAGCGACCAGATGCGCTTCAAATCGTAGTGACTTTCTCCCACCAGAAAGCAAACGCGACATATCTTCATGAATGCTCTCTTAATCTACATCATCATACTCTTTATTTGCAGAATCCCCTGTTTTTAGGAAAGCTGTAAGACGTGAATCCCTGCTTTTTATGGACAATCGACATGGACTCAATGGACGTCATAGGCTAAGAAGACGTTGTATCTGTTCACGGGGTAGTTTTTTCGTGCCCGAAGTCCATAGATCGGGCGCCGGGACGAATGGTGACATAGGTGAACACGTATCTTAATGGACATCTATAATTATTTTTAAACATTAAAGAAATATTATATAATAGTTTTGTTGTAATAACAGATGAGGGTTATGTTACAAGAAGGACTGCCACTACCCACTCCTCAATTCCGCCTAGTCCAGGTCGGGGCAACCAATGTCCCGCAGCCTGCACAGGGTCAACGCACAGTACACTATCAAACACGCGATCCTCAATACCTTACTCCAGACCAACGCACAATGATTACGAGGGTATTGAACGAGCAGATTAAGCTAGATACCAATCGCGATCATCAGATGAAGGTCCGAATAGCAGAGAATGGGATCTATCTGACGATTGATAAAAAGATGAAGTTCTTCATCGCCACCGATCGACAGATCGAAGGAGAAGCAGCACCCGCTGAAGCTAAAGCTGTTATCGAAGAACCCTATTATCGAAGATCATTAGCGTCATCCTTTAAAAGCTTTTGGCGGATGATCACTAATTTTTTCCACACACCCGCCTTTCCAAACAAGGAGCTGAGTCAGCGAACACCGAAACAAGCCATTACTGATGATTATCGATCACTACGTAAAGCACTGGAGCTAGGCAACCAATGGTTAAACAGAGGTCAGGTTCAGGCGACACATGTGGCGGTTGCCAGGACACCGGAAGAAGAAACCACCGCCAAACGCGGTCACATCAGAGACATGGCCAGGATACCCGAGGAGCAAGCCGTCGCCACCCAAACTCGTGCAGCAGCTATGACACCACAAGTGGAAGGTGCCATCGCCAATGCCAGACGTGTCGAACAAGCCATCGCCAGCCGAAACCCTGAAGCTGCTTTAAATCGCCTAGCCGATCAATTGGCTAGCCAAGTGAGTCACGTTTATCTAAACGAGCACCATAGCATCATCATCCCAACAGGATATCTCAACGAACAGGGAGTATTGCAGCCTGTCATGGCTCATTTTTATCTAGATGCAGACCAGATTAAGCTTGAGATCTACAGCGACCACGCCGATGCCGGTTCTAAAACAGCACCTGTGCAGACATGCACTCTACTTCAGCAACCCGATGTCGCAGCCATCATCCGAGCGCTGCTGGCTCCCTTAGCCGTCACCAGGATAGACAGAAGCCGTTTGGCTAAGGCAACCAAAGCAAGCCCCACTTTTGCAGAAGCCTATCGATCAATAGAACAACGCATGATGCCAGACGCAGCTAAAAAAATCGCTCCTGCAGAACCATCTGATGCAAAGCCGCTCAGCGGTCTGGTTTCCTTTGAGGCTGTTGTGCGATCCGTAGAGAGAGCTGGTGGGCTCAGGTTAGAGCAAGGAGCAGATGGGTTGAGAGCTCCAGCTAAAACACCCATGGATCGAGTCGCTACCTGGATCGATCAGATTAGCGGTCCCAGCAAGCTATCGCGAGATGAGAAGCTCAACCTCCTCTATCACATGACACTGGAGTGGGCCGAAGACCAGCTGAAACAGCTCCATGGGACCACACCATTGCCAGCTCAACTTGTTGTCTACACCGAAGTACGCGATCACTTAAGACACACCATCGATAAGATCGCCAAAGCGATCAACGGTGGCCAAGCGATAGAAGCTGATGGTGTGCCCGACAATTTAACGCGCCTACTCCAACGTTGCGAAGCAAAAGTCACCAGCTTAAAAGCCAGCGTCCACCGCGCACGCGTCACCGCACGCACCGAAGTGCTATCGACCGCTCAGCCCTCACGTCTAGACGTCAGACTAGTTCCAGCGCCCCCGCTCCACCAAGCTGTCACTACCGAACAAGTCGCAGAAGCTTTGCCCTTAAATCGAGAAGCTTTTATCCAAGCGCAAGCAGAGCTGACAGCTGTCGTGTCATCAGAAGCGATCAATGCCTATCATCGCGCAGAGGCTGTTGCAGAGCTCACCAGAGTTTTCCCTCCTCCAGCACTCACGGAGTTAGCCGAGATCCTTACTAACGACCAACAATGTGAAGCCTATGTTTTATCTATTGTAGAGAGATTAGAGACTTCAGGTGCTATCGCCACATTAGCGACTATGATGAGGCAACAAGACAACCAGGCTTTACTGTCTGAACTGATCGCCAAGACGCTATTGTTTCCACACTTGCTGCCGCATGTATCAAATGGATACCTCGTGAAAACACTCATTGAATTTTTAAGAAAGATTCAAGATCTCAGCTCCTCATTTCCGTCCGCCTATCAGAACCACATCGATCAGTTGCGCGCTGCCCTGAAACTACGCCAAGTGATTCCCGCAAGCATCACAGCCATCCATGAAGCGAGAGCTTTGGATCAGATCAAAGATGAGCTGCCAAGCGAAGAAAGTAGAACACCCTTACAGCATGCCATTGCAGAAGGCTGTATTGAAAGCCCCGCCTTGTCTGCCTTAGCGCAAATCGCAGAACCAGAAAGCGCGTTACCAACGGCAGCTGTGGCACAGATGAGATCTACACAATATGGACAAAACCTTGCCGAACGAACAGAAGCCGTCTCACAACACTGTCAACAATTACTGCAGGCTGCTGTGTCAGAACCTAATCTAGATAGAAGAAAAGCGCTGATGGCAGAAGTACAAGAACGCACCCTCCAGATCATGAAGACGCTACCAGCTCCTGGAACAGAAGGCACCTTTGGCGTAGCATCACCCTGGATGCAACTACCATCAGAACAACGATCTGCTACTTCTAACGCCCTTTTCCAACTTGAAAAGATTGTCTGGGAAACGCAGATGCGCCTAGGACAACCAACACTATCAGGACGCGATCGCTTTCTGCTCATCAAATCACAAGCGATCAGACAAGCGATCCTCCGGTCTGAAATCAACACCACACAGCGATGGGTCGAGACCGTTCTCACTCGAGCACAAGCGTTGGATCCGCACCCTCCTGCTGTCGCCCAGCTAGAAACTGCACTAGACTATGACGCGACGAGAGGAGGCATCCAGTGGAGACAAATACGCCCAAATATCACGACAATCCGTGACCTTATCCAAAGCCTTCCAGCAGAATGTCAACCAGAGCCTCATGCTGACCTAGAGCTTCTTACTCTCCAACGCTATACTCTGAATAGCTCCAGCATCAATACCCTCCTCACCCAAGACCTCACCTCTGAGCTGTCACGCGATGCAGAGATGGAAAGCGAACTACTGAGCGTCTATCACTTCGTCGCGCGTGACGTTAACATGGGGATTAGCGAATCATTAGCTGAAGCCTCGACAACTCGAAAGAATCTAGAGAACCCTCGAGACGCACAATGTACACCAGAGGGGCAGGCATATCGCTATGTCGATCAGCTGGCAAAAGGAAACGCTATTTACCAAAGTTGCAGCGATCCCGCCTATGTCCTATCAAGTCTTGTCACCACACCTGTACTAGGGCGCGCTTACTTCGATGCTGAACCAGATACGCTTCTAAGACAAACAACGCTAGACCTACAGTGGTCTACAGGGACGGCTGAACCGTCTCTTGAGATCATTGGAACAGATGGACAAAAGTGCGTTGCCCTCTACCCTAGCGGCCATCCATTAACAAGTAGTTTTCGCTATCTCGACTCCAAAAAGGTACGGGAAGAAGGAGTAGAAGGAGGAATCAAGCCCCAACACCCATTCTTACCTGCAGTCGATCACTATATGATGAACCTCCCTCGCTTTAAAGGTGACATCAGGGTCTTACAGTCGTCTGATACATTATCACAATTTGTCGCAGAGCAAGCGCAGACAGTACCACTGGCTATTCCGCCACAAACCTTACAAAAGCTCTATGCCATCAGAGGCGTTGTCATGGCTTCTGTTTCAAGAGAGGCCGGTACCGCCTATCACTCTGAAACCGCTATTAACGCTCTCTCATTCATTGCCGACCCAGAGAATTTGAATTGTTTGGAACACGAATTCGTTCAGAAGTTCCTCGAAGAATCGCTCTTTGGGCCCTTTGTCATGCAGCAAGCATTGATAGATTTTCCAGCACTCGCCCTAGCACAAATCAAACAATTGCGTGACGTCATCCAGTTAGCACACGAGCGTAATCAACCCGAAGTCAGCGCTTTCCTACAGGGTATCTTGTGTCAGATGCAACGGCATATTGATCATGCTCTCAGGACGACAGCGCAAGGCGGATTTTTGTCAGGACTCATGAACGGATCGCTACCCATCCATATGAATGTCCCCGGCGGCGCTATTAATCCTATTATCGACAAAACAGAGGAGTTCCTCGATCCACGACCCAATGTTAGTCCTCATATCGATGGACAACAACTGATGCAACCTCTCCTCACGCGCCTAGATCAACTCAGACAATGCCAGCAAGAAATCACATCCCTCGTTGACCTAACAGATAATAGAAGCGCTAAACAGCTTTATTTGACTGGTGAACCTGGAGAGCGTCCTGTTGACACCATCACCCATCCAGACGCCAAACGCCATCACTATACGCTCCTGCTGCAAGATTACCAACGCCGTTGGAACGCGGGAGAGAAGGCCCTCTCCATCGAAGATTTTGTCATCTTATTACGAGGTAGCCAAGCCATCGGTTCTGGAGATACCCCTGGACATGTGGTAGAACCTTTACGGCAGTGGCTGCAGAATGAGGTAATCCCAACCTTGCACTCTCGTGATGATAGAGGAACAATCTTGACGCAGCTCTACAATGCCTTAAAACCCGATGAAGAAGCAGCTATCACCACCACAACTTGGATACAAGATCCCACCATTCCAACACGCTATAGGCTAAGTCGTCTGGGTCAAATGGATAGTTTGCTCGACCTGCGTGATCTGTCGAATGTTGGTATGGCAGAAACAACACTAGGTCTTAAACATATTCCCAGCACCTTACTACAACGCGATGACCTGCGCAAAGCGCTGAAAAGCGATACAATCCTAGCTACAGTAACCAAAAGTGGTGGTGTCACCACCTATCGCTGGGAAAAAGGTGGGCACCAATTTTCTCTCGCTACCGATGGCGCCTCTGTTCAACTAAAAAGGACAACAACAGAGGGAACTGTTTACACCTTCCGCTTACCAGCCATCAGCCATTCCGACAACCCTAGCGAAACGTTACTCGCTGAGCATGGTGTATGGGTATCAGCAGCTTCTCCACATGAAGGCATCGTATTCAGCTCCGGAATGCAAGCACCCACAGCTAGAAATCGCTACCGCGTCCAAATAGAGAGAGATAACATAGTCCGCATCACAACGGATGAAGGAGCAAGAGTCAGCACGCTGTCTTATGAAGAGAGTCACCAACTGCAGTTCGCCAGTGGAAAAAATAGCCTCCTCATTCTTGACACACACAAAAAGCCAACTGAGATTCGCTTCCGAGGCTCCGAGATAAGGCTCGTACGTCAAGGAGATAACTGGATATGTCACCAAGGTGATACAGCTATTGGGACACTTGCCGAACCCTCAAACCTCCAACACATGCGTGCACATTTTGGAGAGAACTGGAGCGAGTACATCATACCGCTGCGACACGATGGTGTTGAACGCTATCTGCTTCTACCCTATCCTCAAAAGGTTGACCGTACAGGAAAAGCCACAGCACGGCAGGAGAATATTCCGCAGCCTCAGCTACTCAAGGTACAGCCAAACCAGACAATCCAAGGCATGGTCGCCAGCGACCTCTATCTCGCCTATCAGCTGCTGCGACAAGCTGCTAAAAGCAAGAGTCCGCAAGAGGCTGAATCGCTCTATCTACAAGTACAACAGCACCTCCAACAGTTAAGCAAACAGCGCCTTCCTTCCGATCACACAGAACAACAAGCCATTCAGCAGATCATGCAGATGATCACCCAACAACCTGCTGTCGCGGCAACTCCGATGCCGACAGCTGTTGCTGCTGCCCTCCAACTCCGTCTAGGCTTGACCCTAAGAAACCTGCGGGCAATGGGTGGCCCAAGCATGCAACCTAAGACTAAGGATGAATTTGCTGAAATGGAGGCACTAACCAAACTCTTTCACGCTTACAGCAGTGTGGAAGCGACTTCTCGTGCTAGTCAGAAACCAACAAAAGAACCCCTCCTTCTCACCCCACAAGAACAACAAGAGTTATCACATATTGGCCACCGCCTCCTCCAATCTATTGCTGCTCCAGAAGCACTAGCCACCTACTTTGGCGCTACTGGACGTCTAGTCGGAGACCAAGAAATCAGCCGACCACAACAGCTTAACCCCAACTTTCTTCTCGCTCTGTTGCGATCAGCGAGGAGCCCCAATCCTGCTATCACCTTCGCTAGATCAACACCTCTTCCTCTCAATGACCTCCTGGAAAACTTTTGGAGCTACATGTTTGCTATCAGACGCGACCATATTGCTCCTGAGCAGCTGCTGTTCCTTCTTCAGCCTTCTGTGCTGCCCCAAACACGATCAGTGGAAGAAGAGAGCCATCTAAGAGCCATCGACTTACAGGCCAGGCAGTTTTTACTCTCCTACGCTGAGATCCAAAAGCTATGCGGTGGCGACTTCAATCCTACACAATGGTTATCCGAAAAGGTCACACCTAATGCCGAATTTCTCAATGAGCTAGACAGCATGGGTACTGCTCTAGGCGCTATCAACAGCAGTTGGAAGAGAGAAAGCGACGCTGTTCGTCTCCTCTACGCAACACTTCAAATTAAAGAAGAAACCGACCCAGAAAGAGCTCTCCAATTTCCGACACCTGACTTCGGCGACGCGCTCAGACAGCAAAGAACGTTGGAAAGTGCACTCCAGACCCTTGTCACCAATCTCAATAGAACTGTCACCGATGTCGAAGCCTTTTTAGCCAAGAATAGCAAGAAAATCGCCGATAAAAGAGAAGAGATCGCACAGATTAGACGAACAATTGAAAAACTTGAAGAAAGCACCCTAGAGCAAATTGAGAGTATTCCTGAAGAACTAGATCGTCAAGATCGCTTGGAGCAAAAAAGACTCATTAGCGCTAAAGCAGCAGAAAAAAGAGAGGAGCTCTACAAAGTACTAGCAAACAAAACGAGAGAGTTTGAGGAAATGTTGACTCAACCGGTCAAAGACCCATTAACGGGTCAATCGATACCACTCAGAGCTGCAACCACCCAATATTATGCTTCTTTCGCAGCTCTGAATCGTCTCGACCAAGCCGCCGCCTTCTATACTGCTCAACAGAAACAGGTCAAACGTCTCATCGACGGTACAGAGAAGTTAAAACAGCTGCTAGAAAAACGAGAAATTCTCGAACAGGCCATGGATGCGGTAACCACAGCAAATATTAGACCTCTTCCCAATCTAACCATCCCAGAGAAGGGGTCAAAAAAAGAGATCTTACTTAGATTGGTTTCCGAAATGGCAACACCAAACCCTGATGTTCCTTTTGCTCAGCTTGCTGAACAGATCGTACGCCAGGCTGGCATCCGAGATATGGCATACTTTGGCATCAGGCGCCGCGATTACAGTAGTCTAGTAGCACAGCTTCCCATCTTAGCGAAACCATTAGCCATGTTAGCAGCAGCTGGCCAGGAGGCAGTCGCCAAAGGCAGACCGCTCTCCATCAGTACCGATCCCACACCACGCAGCGCTGGAGAACATCTCGACCGCCTTCTAGGTCAGAGCACATCGCAAACAACAGCGCAGATTCCTGCAGCCATGCGTCCGTTAGACCTTGGCAACGTAGAAGACAATGAACTGG
Source organism: uncultured Chlamydiae bacterium (assembly GCA_945957095.1). Lineage (GTDB taxonomy): Bacteria > Chlamydiota > Chlamydiia > Chlamydiales > JAJFMA01 > CAMFKD01. Next base: position 6,524 of record CAMFKD010000020.1, on the reverse strand, counting down.
TACAAAAATACTACACGCCAGTTCAGCAACAAGCTCTAGCGCACAATCTGAGGGATCTGCCCGAAGCAGACAGAAAGTCCATCCTATCACTCATGACGGCAACATTAAAACAGCATGAAAGAGAAACCGAAGCACAGATCACGACCGGAGCAAATACAGAGACGATCAATCGCGTCACAGAAGACCTAAAGACGAGAGAACCAGCTGTTAGTACGCCAAGCACTCATAGCCTAAAAGCAGAAGGTGGCATCTTCGTGCCAGAAGGTTTTGGAACCTTCATTTCAACATTCCCAACTTCTCAAACTTCCACAACGTCAACCTCTTCGACACAAAGCCTCTCGCAGAGTGAGCCTTCTGCGCATGACACGTTGGTAAACGACCTCACAACTCGTACAATTCCCCAAGGCAACTCATCGTACTTCCAACAGCTGAGACAAGGTTTTGAAGGAGTAAGAGCTACCAATCCACTCGCAACAACGGCTCCCTTACACACCACCGAACTAAACACTATCGCTACCAACCTTTCAACTAGGATTCGCGACAAGAAAGAAAGCCTAAACCACCAAGTGCAAGTCATCTTGCAAACCATTAAGACCACACCCTTGACACAGTTACCGAGTGAACTGCGACAGGCACGCTTGCGCAAAGCTGGAGATGAGGAACTACTTGATGTCGCCTATCGCTGTTTTAGTAGAGGTTTTCTTCAAGAGGGAACTCTTCGACACTCACTCCACTCACCGATTGCAAACGTTCTCAATGAGACAACAACTCTCACGATGCTGGAGGGAGGCAAAGTCAACGCCACCACCTCTCTGGCGATCTTGCGCAGTCTCTACGCGCAGATACAGGAAATCTCTGATGAAAACCCACGTCGCATCGCTCTGCAGAAATCGTACGCAAAAGAATCGGCGTGCCTACAAGACTGCTTACATCGCTGTCAAGATCTCTCCTTTCTTGATCGGCTACCTCCAGCGCTGCGACCACATGCGCATAAAATCAGCTATCTCCAATACCGCCTTGGTGTGGTGTTACGCCCAGATCAAATTAACACATTGAACGAAATGGTCACACAACCCGCTTTGTTGAAACAACTGCGCATGGGGCTAGGCAAAACCAGCATCCTCCTTCCCTTTGCGCTAGAGATTCTGACATCCGAAGGCAAGACAGCCATCGGCATGGTCCCTCGAGCTCTCTTCGCTACTAACTTCGATGAGATGGATGAAACGACACGTGTCACCTTCGACCTAGCAGGACATCAATTCCTCTTCAGCCGTAACGACTCGCATGTCCCCCCTACCCAAACGGATCTCGCCATTCTATCGCAAAAATGCGCCGACTTCTTTCACGCCATCGAGAATAAAGAATACATCCTCACTACCATCGAATCGAAGGCTTCGCTCGACGACAAGATCATCGAACTGGAACGTTCGCAAGCTAAAGCTCAGCGTGCCTTTGAAGAAACGAGTCAAAGCCCCCACGACCCTACCGCCAATCAGCTCTTTGACACGCTCGTTAGACACCAGACAGCTCTCAATATGCTTTACCGCGTCAAACAGGTATTCGAGCAAGAGAACACGCGCCTCATCATCGATGAAATTGACCAAGTAGCACGCCCTAACTACTCAGTCAACGCCGAAATCGATGGTAAGGCGCGTCCAGATCCAGTGTTACGCGATATCACTTCGTCGGTCTTTCACATTGTCCAAACCCATGAGGAATTACAACCGCTGCGAGATGCCATCGCACAAAACAAACAGTTTACCCTGACAAAAGAAGAGGTCGATGGGTACATCAAGATCATCGGCAACGCCTGGCTCACCAATCGCGTGAGCGACCAAGCTGCTCCCTCAACAGGACATAATTTTAGTCGGATCAACGACTGGTTAGCTGGTGGCCGCTCGCCTTTCCTGCCACCTAATCCTCTCGTCGTTCCTTTCCCTGAAGAGCTAAAAGTACTGCGCAAAGCTCTGAACAGCGGGCTAAGAGGCGCTTTATCCCTTAAAGTTGGATTAGGCTCCGATTTCGATCCCACACAGGGAGCCGTCGGCATCCCCGCCAGCCAAGGTGTGACCAGCCCAACGACGCGCTATAGCGATCCTTTGATGCAGCTATGCTTAACCCATATGATCGCGATGTATAAACCACAAGGCGACGCTTTCTTAAAAGCTGCTGGATCTGTTGTATGTGAGCAATTAGGAGAAGGAGATGCACGTCATCAGCTACAGCAATTGCTTGAAGAACATCAACGGACACCTGGAGGCATCAACTTATCAGAACGTCTAAACGGGCCTGAACCATGGAAGCAAACGCTACGACTAGCTTATGCTGCTGAAGCTGCTAACCGACAGCTGATCTACATCAGCGATGGCCAGATCTCACGTCCAGTCCAAGACGCCTTGCGAGGTTGCCACATCATCGGCCTCACAGGTACAGCAGATGACAGTCTTTCTCACATCGTCGGCGAAGAAGCCATGGCTGAAATCCACGCAACAGGACGTGCCAGCACAGCAGAAGTGACCTACCGCCTAGCCAAGAGCTTGCCCAATGGCCTGGATACTCAGGTGAAGACTTATTCCACCGATTCTGCTGTTGCATTAGCGCAGTTTAAGCACCTAGCGCAAGAAGAAAACGGCTACAACTTTCTCATCAACCAAGCAGGCGCCTGTGACGCCTACTCACAACAGGAAATTGTGGAGCAGCTACACAGATCGGGACGTCCCATTATCTATCTCAGTGTCCTCAATGGCGCCAAATGCGTCTTGATCGATAACCGTGAATACCGTCTCGACAGCCTGACAGAAACTCAGAAGCAGCTGGTGGCTAACAAAGGCTTCTACTACTACCATCCGCCTCACGTGCGCGGAACACACTTTGACATCCCCACGGGATCCAAAGGCGCTCTCGTTCTTTCTCCCACTGTGAACGCCAATGACCGCGACCAAGCCACTTACCGCGCTCGCGAAGTTGGTGAAGGACATATCGTCGAACCCTTCATCACCGAGCAACAGAACAGAGAGCTTGGCGGAACGCAAGAAAACCCCATCACTGTCGCTGACATCTTAAGAATCCACCATAAGCAAACAGAAGAAGATGAAGCAAAGGTCAATCTAACAGCTTATGAATTGCACTTGAAAGGACAGCTCACCCAAGCCGCCGGTAAAACCAAGATGGCGATTCAAACGCAAGGCGCAATGCAGCAGGCGGGAGAGTGGGATATGGAGCGAGATAGCGCTTCAATTCGAGCCAAAGTAGCTATCTTCGACGTTATCGAACGCTACTTCACCCAGGAAGGAGGCAACGCAACCTACCTTAGCAGCTTAGACCAGGAGCTCTATCAAGGCGGTGAGATCCCCACTCAAGACCACCTCATCAGGCTAGCCCAGCGCCAACAGCGCCAAGCACAGCTTGCCTATGAGAAGCTTAGCCGCATTGCGAGTCAGCATCCCCAAGAAACTCAACTCATGTTTAGGAACGCACGAAAAGAGATAAAAAACGCTCAGAGAGCTTTAGGGATTGAAATCGCGAAGCTAGAAGGTGAATGGGTTAATATCATGTTCCGCCTGCCAGAAACGGTTCCAGCAGCCCCTGTCGGCTTGGAAACAGCCGAGGTAGAAGCCGAACAGGAAGCACAACAAGAGCAGCAAGCCGAAGCAGAAAGCTTGGCCGAACAAGAGCAAGAAACACAACAGCGCCGCCTTGCCGCACAGAATGTTCTGTCGCCAGATCCTACCGCATTCAATGGAATCGAATCGACTTTTGAAGGTGTCTTTATTGTAACAAATAATCTACACATGCTTCTCAGCGACATAATCCCAACCAATAGAGGCTTCCCATTTGTAGCTCAACTGGGTTTAGACAGTACTTGGATGTCTACAGCTCTAAGACATGAACTCAAATATGCAACAGGCAATGCCTTGCCCGATATGCGCATCATCGTCATGCAACCACTTGACAACCCTGACAGACATGTCATCAGCCTCACCACCGCACAAGAAGGCAATGCTGCCGCAAGTGATTATGCACACTGGGGAGCAAAGGGTTACGTTGTTAAACCAGTCGTTGCAGCAGATGGAAATCTGCATATCGTGTACCAGTCCTCAAGCAACATGATGAAAAGTATGAAAACAAGCCCCGTACAAGGAAAAATCCTGCTGACGATGCTCCATATTGGCGATATTGCGCTATCAGAAGAACAATGGACGCTAGCGCGTGAGACCTTCCAGGGACTAGATGAAGGAGAGCGAATCGGGCTGCAAAACACACTTGCAACCTATGTAAGAAACAGCAACCCTCGCTTCTTTGCCACTATCCGCCAGCAATTAGGGTTTTGACAGCGCCGAGCGCAGCGAGGCTTTGGATTGCGCAAGCTTGCTTGCGCACTCAAAGGCCTCGCTGCGCTCGGCTAAAAAAAAGCCCCGCTAACCGTAAGGTTAGCGGGGCGAAAAGAAAAACTGGCAGCAACCTACTCTTCCACACTCTTGTGTGCAGTACCATCGGCGAGTAAGGGCTTGACTTCTGAGTTCGGGATGGGATCAGGTATTTCCCCTTCTCTATAGCCACCAGAAAAAAATCATCGTCAATTTCATGTCTGAAACTTACAAAAAGAACGCTTGAGATTTCCTTCTACGGCAATCTCAGGCTCGCTTGGAATGCTTCCATCTCTTTAGTCTTATGAAAAAAAAAGAGGTGGTCAAGCCAATGGACCTATTAGTATCGGTCAGCTAACGCATTACTGCGCTTACACACCCGACCTATCTACCTCGTCGTCTACAAGGGGTCTCATTGGGATACCTTATCTTGAGGGAGGCTTGGCGTTTAGATGCTTTCAACGCTTATCCTTTCCGAACTTAGCTACCCGGCTATGCCCTTGGCAGAACAACCGGAACACCATTGGTTCGTTCACTTCGGTCCTCTCGTACTAGAAGCAACTCCTCTCAAGTATCCTGCGCCCACGACAGATAGGGACCAAACTGTCTCACGACGTTTTGAACCCAACTCGCGTACCGCTTTAATTGGCGAACAGCCAAACCCTTGGGACCTTCTTCAGCCCCAGGATGCGATGAGTCGACATCGAGGTGCCAAACCGCCACGTCGATATGAACTCTTGGTGGCGATAAGCCTGTTATCCCCAGAGTACCTTTTATCCGTTGAGCGACGGCGATTCCACTTTCCACCGCCGGATCACTAACCCCTACTTTCGTATCTGTTCGACTTGTCAGTCTCACAGTTAACCCACCTTCTACGTTTGCGCTCTTCTCGTGATTACCAACCACGATGAGGTGAGCTTTGGACTCCTCCGTTACCTTTTGGGAGGATACCGCCCCAGTAAAACTGCCCGTCTGACACTGTCCAATCTCCAGATTCATGGAGTATTGTTAGATTCCCAACTTGCCAAGACCGGTATTTCAACGACGACTCCACACCCCCTAACGAGGGCGCTTCCCAGTCTCCCGGCTATCCTACACATGACAAGTCAAGAGCCAATATCAAAGTACAGTAAAGGTTCATGGGGTCTTTCCGTCTTGTCGCGGGTAAACGGCATCTTCACCGCTACTACAATTTCACCGAGCCTCTCGTTGAGACAGCTCCCAGATCGTTATACCATTCGTGCAGGTCGGAACTTACCCGACAAGGAATTTCGCTACCTTAGGACCGTTATAGTTACGGCCGCCATTCACCAGGGCTTAGGTTCAATGCTTCGCCCGAGGGCTAACATCTCCCGTTGACCTTTTGGCATTGGGCAGGCATCACACCATATACTTCGCCTTAGACGGCTTTGCATAGTGCTGTGTTTTTGGTAAACAGTCGCCTGGGACTATTCTCTGCGACCGCCTGCTGCTCTTAATGTAAATTAGTCACAGCCAGCGGCTCCCCTTCTCCCGAAGTTACGGGGACAATTTGCCGAGTTCCTTAACGAGAGTTCTCTCGCGCGCCTGAGAATATTCTTCCCGCCTACCTGTGTCGGTTTTGGTACGGTCACCATCGACCACTAGAGCTTATTTCTTGGAAGCCTTGCGCTACGCCATCGGTTCCTCCGAAGATTCCCCTTGGTGACTACCTGGGTATAGTCGCTGGTGGATTTGCCTGCCAGCTACCCTCATAGCCCCACGGACGTTTCCAATTGTCCGCGCGCTTAACGTACTCCGTCAGCACTTTGTGATTGTCTTAGGTGGCGCAGGAATATTTAACCTGCTTCCCATCACCTACGCCTTTCGGCCTCGGCTTAGGGACCGGCTAACCCAGGGAAGACGAGCTTTACCCTGGAAACCTTAGGCTTTCGGCGAGGGGGATTCTCACCCCCTTTATCGTTTACTCATGCCATGCATCTTCACTAGTATGCGCTCCAATACTCCTTCCGGTATATCTTCTATGCACATACTACGCTCTCCTACCGCGGATAGCTTACGCTATCCACCCGTAACTTCGGCTCTATGCTTAAGTCCCGTATATTATCGGCGCAAAGTCTCTCGATTGGTGAGCTGTTACGCACTCTTTAAATGGTGGCTGCCTCTAAGCCAACATCC